>CAYPQH010000001.1:0-50465 GCA_964412825.1 uncultured Nitrospinaceae bacterium
AAACTAAACCCAAAGTCTAGCTATACAAATCTCCCGTCGTTGCGAGGAGCGTTAGCGACGAAGCCGTTATATTATTCCCAAGCTCTCGTGCCCCGTAGGGGTAAATCCAGAATCCCTGGATCGCCACGCCACATGGTGGCTCGCGATGACGTCTTTGGGTGGTTTAAGATAATTTCTGTGAAGATTATCCACGAAAGGGAGAGGGATTTTTTTAATGGTTTCTCTCCGCTCTGCTAGCCCACCATGTTGTAGTTTCGCGCCCGGTAATCGACCCCGAACTCTTTTTGAACGATTTCTTCGCAGGCAGATTCATCTACGTTTTGTTGATCAGTCACGATGGTCACCTGCACCTTTGGGATGTGCTTTTTTGCTTCTTCAATGAAGATTTTGATCTTGTCGTAAATTCCGTTTCTGAAACCCGGCAGAGGGCGGCAGATTTCGTCATAGGCTTCGGAAGTGTCGGTGTTCAGGCTGACGGAGATTTCATCGATCAAGCCCTTAAGCTCCGGCAGAATATTGCGTTTGTTGATGACGTTGCCGTGACCGTTGGTGTTGAGACGAACCTGTCCTCCAGCCTCTTTGATTTTTCTTGCCACTTCTATAATGACAGACAAACGCAGAGTGGGCTCACCGTAGCCGCAGAACACAACTTCGTCGTATTTGGTCGGATCATCGATCGCGTTCCAGACTTCGTCGGCTGTTGGTTCGCGGTCGAGTTTGAGGTTGTACCCTTGCACGACGGGGCGGGTCAGGCGCGTGCAGAACACGCAATCGTCGGTGCATCGCGTCGTCAGGTTGAGATACAGCGAGTTGCGGATCTGATACGAAACCGTTCCTGTCGGCGCGTTTTTCCCGATTCCGAACAGTTCAAAAAAATTCAACTCTGACGTGCGTTGCACATCTTCAACCCGCAATCCGCGTATGTCTGCGATTAGCTCGGCGGTGTGGTTGACAAAAGCCGGTTCGTTGCGTTTTCCTCGTTTGGGAACGGGAGCGAGATAAGGGCAATCGGTCTCCACAAACAGCCGGTCGGCGGGAACGGTTTTTGCCACGGCCCGGAGGTCATCGGATTTTTTGAACGTCACCGATCCGGAGAAGGAAATATAGAACCCCATTTCAAGGGCTTTGTCCGCAAGCCATTGATCGCCGGAGAAACAATGAAAGATGCCTGAACGGGCCTTGTCGTTGACGGGGTAAAACTCGGATAAGATAGAGATCATATCTTCGTTGGCGTCCCGGCAATGCACGATGATGGGTTTGTCGAGTTCTTTGGCGAGTTCCAGTTGTTTTTTCAAATGTTCGCGTTGCAATTCCTGCGGCGAATAATTCTTGAAATAGTCGAGGCCAATTTCTCCCACCGCGACCATTTTGGGGTGCGCCAGCAGTTGTTTGAGGTCGGCATAGGTGTCGCCGTTGATGGATTTTACATCGTGCGGGTGAATGCCCGCTGTGGCGTATATGAAATCGAACCGTTCCGCAAGCTCAAGCGACCGGGCACTGCTTTCCACATCGCATCCGATATTCAGAATATAGTCCACGCCATTTTGCCTGGCCCGTTCAATCACTTCATCGCGGTCGGCGTCGTATTGGTCCATGTCGAGGTGCGCGTGGGTGTCTATTATCATCGAACACGCACTCCTTCGGGAAGCTCGGTGTCGAACCCAGCCAGAATGATTTTTCCATCTGCCGACCCCGCAATGACCATTCCCTGGGATTCAATGCCCATCAGTTTTACCGGTTTCAGGTTGGCGACCAGAACGATGGTCCGGCCAATCAACTGGTCAGGCTCATAGGCTTCGGCGATGCCCGCCAGAACCTGCCTGGTTTCATTGCCGATATCGACTTTCAGTTTGATCAGTTTTTTGGACTTTTTAACTTTCTCCGCTTCCAGAATTTTTCCGGTTCTGAGATCGATTTTCATGAAATCTTCAATGGTGATTTGTTCCGTTGAAATTTCATCTTTCTTTGCTGGAGCGGTTTTCGGTTTTTCAGAGTCCCCGGAAGTTTGTATGTCCGCAAGAATTTTTTCCGCTTCCTTGTCTTCTATTCTGGGGAACAGTTGCGCACCGGGTTGAATTTGACCACCGGATTTAAGCCCTCCCCATTTGGTGACCGATTCCATGCCCTGTTCTTCGATGGCAACGTCGATTCCCAATTGTCGGTTCATGGATTCCGCGCTTTCGGGCATGAAGGGATAAATGAGAATGGCGATGGTCCTGAGAGATTCGGCGGAATTGTACATGACGGATTTCAGCCGTTCTTTGCCTTCGTCGGTTTTTGCCAGGTTCCATGGAGCAGTTTTGACGATGTATTGGTTGGTGGCATCCACCAATTCCCAGATTTCTGTCAGGATTTTATTGTAAGCAAGATCCTCGTATAACGTTCTTACATTGGCCACCGTTTGCGCAGCCTTACTGGTAAGACCGGTGTCTTCTTCTCCTCCGGTAGCCGGATCAGGTATCGTTCCCGCAAAATATTTCTGGATCATATTGGTCGTGCGGTTTAAGAGATTCCCCAGGTTGTTGGCCAGGTCGCTGTTGCGCCGACCGATGAGCGCCTTGTGGGAGAAATCGCCGTCCAGCCCGAAGGGAACTTCCCGCAAAAGGAAATAGCGAATGGTATCGACGCCGAACAGATCAATCAGGGAATTCGGTTCCACCACATTGAAAAGGGACTTGGACATTTTTTGCCCGTTCACCGTCCACCATCCATGCGCGAAAATATTTTTGGGCAAGGGAAGCCCCATCGACTTGAGCATGGTCGACCAATACACCGAGTGCGTGGTCAGAATGTCTTTTCCCACTAGATGATGATCGGCAGGCCAGAACCCTGAGGCTCGGATTTTATCCAACGTTCCGAAAGTGGAAATATAATTGATCAACGCGTCGAACCAGACGTAGGTGACATAGTCGTCGTCGAAGGGCAAAGGGATTCCCCAAGGCATGCGATCCTTGGGCCGGGAAATACAGAGGTCTTCTAGCGGCTTGCTCAAAAACCCCAGTACCTCGTTTTTTCGTGACGCCGGTTGAATGAATTTTTCATTTTTATTGATATGCTCGATCAGCCATTCCTGATACTGGCCCATTTTAAAGAAGTAATTGCTTTCGGTGATCTTCTCTACTTTGCGTCCGCATTCAGGGCAATTGCCATTGACCAGGTCTTTTTCCGTCCAGAATCTCTCATCAGGCATGCAATACCAGCCTTCATAACTGGCTTTATAAATTTCCCCTTTATCGAAAAGTTCTTTCAGGATATCGAGGACTATTGACTTGTGCCTCTCTTCTGTGGTGCGAATGAAATCGTCGTTACAGATATTGAAGCGCACCCAAAGCTCCTTGAACCGGACATTGAGTTTGTCGACATGTTCCTGGGCCGTGACACCCAGATCCTTCGCCGCCTGATGCACTTTTTGTCCGTGCTCGTCGGTACCGGTGAGGAAAAATACTTCGTAGCCTTCCAGTTTTTTGTAACGCGAAACCACATCGGCGGCGATGGTGGTGTAAGCATGACCGATGTGGGGGACGTCGTTGACGTAATAGATAGGGGTCGTGATGAAAAATTTTTTACCGTTTTTATGCATGGGTTCTTTTTTTCAGGATTGATTTTATAAAGGGCGACAGGGGTATGACATACCCATAAAGCAGTTTACTTTGATTTTTTGGGTTTCAAATATTCTTTCAGCTCGTTCAACGGATAGGTCATCACGCTTTCATCGTCAAGCCGGACAACGATATTTTGTTCAAGAATTTCGTTTTTCAGCACTTTGCCCGGTCCGTCGGGTGTATCAATTCTGCTCCCTGGTTTTGGGAGACCCCGGATCAATTCTTTGTAATTTGCATGTTCATATTGAAGACAACACATCAGCCGTCCGCACACACCGGAAATTTTACTGGGGTTGAGGGCAAGGCCCTGGTCCTTGGCCATGCGAATCGTCACCGGAGAAAACTCATCGAGAAACGTCGAACAGCAAAGGGACTCTCCGCACACGCCATTTCCGCCGATTGCACGGGCTTCATCGCGGACACCCACCTGCTTCATTTCAATCCGGTGATGTAAATTCGAGGCAAGTTCTTTGATCAACTGGCGAAAATCGACACGCCCTTCGGCGGTGAAAAAGAACACTGTCTTGTTCGCGGAGGGGAGGTGGACCACCCGACTTAGATTCATCGGCAGTTTCAATTCGGCAATTTTCCCTTTGCACAGGCTTTTTGCCTGTTTTTCCAAAGTTTCACGTCTTTCCTGGGCTTGCAGGTCATTTTCATTAGCCGTCCTCAGGACTCTTGAGGGATTTGGCGACCCCTCCTTTGAAAAATTGATGACTTTATTGGAAGCGACAATGCCCAGTTCCTGATTGTTCCCCGATTCGATGATCACCGTCATTCCTACCTTTAATTTGAGCTGACCGGGATCAAAAAGTTCGGACTTTCCCTTGTCGCGGACGCGGATTCCAATGAGAAACCGGGAGGGCGTATTTTTTTGAGTGGAGGCTGAGGATTCCTGGGATGTTGGATTCATTTTAATTTTATTTTAAGCTGCTTCACAAAATTGAATCAGCATGTGGTCGAGAGAAAGCTGGAGATTTGCGTTTGTCATCAACGCCGATTTAGTTTGGAGGGCGGAATCGAACATGGCGATCAGGGTTCCCGTCGATTTTTGCGCCGCCAGAGGTTTCAACCTGTCCAAGATGTCCCGGTTAAAAATTTCGGTGTTTTTGCCCTGAGTTTTGATGACCGCAAGATCGCGCAAAATATTGAGCATTTCATCCAATACTGGTTGGATTTTGTCTGATCTTTTGGCCCATTGCCGGGTCCATTTAAAGGCCACATCCATGCGTTTGAAAGACACCTGTTCCAGTAGATGTAATATTTCTTCCCGGCAATTATTAGTTGCCTCAATGTCTTCTTCTAAAGCCCGGCTGATTCGCCCCATAGACCTCAATGTGCGCAAATCCAATTCTTTCTCGGAAAAAGCGTCTGTTTCAGAGGGGACAGATTGTTGCAATATCTGCCTCACCGCATCGGTGGACAAAAGGTGAAACTTAACGCCCTGGCAACGAGAGACAATCGTTGGTAATAATTGATACGGATTGGAGGAAATTAGAATGATGATGGTGGCTGAAGGCGGCTCCTCCAGAGTTTTCAGTAACGTATTGGCGGCTTGCAGGTTCATTGTTTCCGCGCCGTCAATTATTGCTACTTTTGTATTCGCTTCATAGGGCATATAAGCCAGTTTTTTTTGCAGTTCCCGAATCTCTTCCACCTTTATAAAAGCATTTCTCCCCGCAGGCGAACTTTTCTCCGGCTCCAGAAGAAAAAAATCCGGGTGCATTCCCTGATCGATTTTTCTGCAGGAAGGGCAAACGCCGCAATTATCCTTGGGGCCGGAAACCTCACAATTTAAAGCCTTGGCGAATTCCACCGCTGTGAGTTTTTTTCCGATGCTTTCCTGGCCGTAGAACAGGTAAGCGTGCGAGACGCTGTTATTTAGAAGCGCATTCTGGATAATTCGTTTGGGCTGAACCTGGCCCAAAATCCGTTGGAATGACATGGCCTAGTATATATTCGATCTCTTTCATTTCCTGTGAGGAGTGAAAAAGGAGGTTTCAAAGGTTGATAATCGGTTTAAAACCAGCAAGTGGGTTTTATTTCCCCGCCGACATCTTGGGGGTGGACTTCTAACCGGGATTTATCTTAATACAGCTCTATGGGAGTGTAAATGAAAAACCGCCCTTTATGGCAAGGGGTTGATAGGTTCGTAAAAGCATCAAAAATCCACGAAAAGTGAGTGTTGATATTGAAATGAGGTGAAGAATCTGGTATTAATCACATGCGTTTTTGTTAAAATAGAGAAGTGAGCGTTTTTCCCTTATTTGACTGTACTTAAAACCGAACCACTGGAAATCCCATGGCTGTTGGCGAAAAGACAAAAAGAAACGTACAAAGAAAACGAAAGCCAAAAATTTTGGCAGTCATAAATGATTCCTGCACCGGTTGTAGCGGAGCGCCCATTTGCATCACCGAATGTCCCGTTGACAATTGCATGTACGAGGTAGAAAATCCGGACGCGCCTATTTTCAACCGGGTGTATGTCGATCCGCTTTTGTGCATTGGTTGCAAAAAATGCATTACCAAAGGACCTATGGACACATTGTTGGAGGGATGTCCCTGGGACGCGATCGATATGATTTCTCTTGAGGAGTTTGAGGAAGAAAATGGGACTCTGGCTTATTGAGCCGAGGGTTTTTTGACAATCAGCTTTTTTGTTTAGTTTCCGCAAAAATTCGGTAACAGGAAATTTTTTTTGGACAAATTATACAACTTATTGTAAGATAGCCTCCTTTTTTCCTTATCAGGTCGTTTTCCCCAAAAAATTTAATGAGTGAAAGCAACGACTTACGTCAGGGCTTGAACATAGCCTTCAGGTTGGGGACTGAAATGACGGTTGCTACATTGCTGGGCGCAGGTATGGGGCACGGGATCGATCATTACTTCGGGACCAAACCCTGGGGCATTGTGGTCGGTGTGGTTTTAGGTGGAGCCGCCGGAATGCTGAACGTTTACCGTGCCGCGCAGGCGATGACCGAAGAGCTGAACTCGGCTGAAGAAAAAAATAAGCAGGATCAGGATCAAAATAATACATCATCGAAAGATCAGGACGGAAAAAGTTAAATATGGATAGCCCCTTACATCACTTTGAACTTCATCCCATCATTCAACTCAGTGTGATGGGGTTTGATATCTCGATCAACAAGGCGATCATTGCCATGTGGATAGGTTTGCTCCTGGTTTTTGGGTTGTTCATGTTGGTTGCCGGCAAGGGTGGGCAATTGATCCCAGGAAAGTTGCAAAGCATTCTGGAAATTGCCATGGAGTTCATTCAGGGGATGGTCGATGAATTCATCGGCAAAAAAGAGGGCAAAAAATACGTTCCCTTTATAGCCTCCCTGTTTTTCTTCATTTTGGCCTGTAATTTAATCGGTCTGGTTCCAGGGTCTTACACCATAACCAGCCAGATTGCAGTTACCGGAGCTTTTGCGGTGGGAATCTTTTTCATGACGCTGGTGATCGGGTTCGCCAGGCATGGGGGGCATTTTCTGACCATTCTGGTGCCTCCGGGGATTCCAAAGGTCATGATCCCCGTAATGATTCCAATTGAAATGATCAGCATGCTGGCACGTCCATTGTCATTGTCTGTCCGGTTGTTTGCCAATATGACTGCGGGGCATACGGTTTTAGCAGTACTTTTTGGTCTGGCGATGTCGGCTTCGGTTTGGATTGGGTGGATGCCGTTCGGGTTCACGATCATCATCAACGGATTGGAAGTCGCTATCGCATTTATCCAGGCTTATATTTTTACGACCTTGACTTGTGTGTACATTGGCGACGTGATTAATTTACATTAATATTGTGACAAAAGGAGAATTGGTATGGGTGCAGAAGCAGCAGCATTTATTGGCATGGGATTATGCGCGGCGGGATTTTTCGGCGCAGCTTTGGGGATTGCCTATATTTTTGCCAAGACCATAGAAACCGTGGGTCGACAGCCAAACGCTGAAGCGCGTGTTGCGAAATACTGCTGGATCGGGTTTGCCCTGGTTGAGGCGATCGCACTTTACGCCCTGGTCATCGCATTTATCATTATGCCCTAGGTAAATTTTTTTCAGGCGGCAGATCCGTTTGTTTGTAAAAGGTCGCCCCCTGTTCTAACACTTCCTTTTTTGTTGAAAGGGATACAATGCCACAGTTTGAGCAATTCGAAGTCTTCGGCTCGCTTATTTTCTGGTCCTTGCTTTCTTTTGGAATTTTCTTTTTTCTCCTTAAGAAGTTTGCTTTTCCGCCTATTCTAGAAGGTCTTGATGAGCGTGAGAAGAAAATTCGCGGAGATATAGAAAGCGCTGAAAAGTTAAATAAAGAAGCGATCTCCATGCGCGAGGATCTGGAGAAGGAGCTTAAGAGCGCCCACGAAAAAGCCAGTACCATCGTTCAGATGGCGACCAGCGAATCAAAGAAAATTCAGGAAAAAGCGCTGGAGGAGACTCAAGCCAAAATCAAGCAAATGCAGAATGACATGGAGCGGGAAATTGAAGTGTCCCGTAATAAGCTGATGGGGGAAATTCGCAGTTTCACCGCAGCGTTGACCATCGCATCGACTGAAAAGTTTTTGAAAAAGACCATGGACGACTCAGATAGGAAAAGGCTGACCGAGGAATCCATCGAAGAAGTTCTTAATGAATTGAAGCAGGGGCGGATGAATTGACGATTGCAGGGCCCAAGGCTCTGTAAACTAAAGGAACCGTTGATAAAAAAATCATGATAGAAAATTTGATAGGTAAACGATATGCGGAAGCGCTCGCTGGCAGTATCAATAAGGATTCTTTGCTGAATCCTGTATTGGAAAACCTGCAAGCCTTTGAAAGCGCATTGAATACTCAGGATCAGTTGGTTCGTTTCTTTTCGCAACCCTCTATTCCTCTGGAAAAGAAAAACAGTATGGTCAGGGATTTATGCGACCTGCTCAAAGTGGAGCAGGTGGTTTGCAACCTGATGATTTTGCTTTCGGAGAGGAAAAAGATCCTTTTTCTTGAAAATATTGCGGAATATTTTGAAAAGATCGTGGACCGAAGATTGAATCAAGTTCGGGTATCCGTTCGTTCGGCACAGGCGTTGAGTAACGCAAACATTGAAAAATTGCGATCAGGCTTGACCGGTATTCTGGGTAAAACGGTTTTGATCGATGTTCATGTCGATGAATCATTGATTGGCGGGATTCAGTTGAAAATCGGCGATCAGGTCGCAGATGCGACCATCAAAAACCGCCTGACCCTATTAAAACAAAAATTGGAAAAAGAGGAGGGTGCCTAAGTGAGTTTGCGAGCCGATGAGATCAGTTCTCTGATCGAAAAACAGATCCAGGGGTTTGATGAAAGTATCGAACTCAAAGAGACGGGTCGCGTGATTTCCGTTGGTGATGGTATCGCCCGGATCTACGGTTTGGAAAATGCTATGTCCGGTGAGCTTTTGGAATTTCCCGGCGGTTTGGTCGGCATGGTACTGAACCTGGAAGAAGATAATGTGGGCGCTATTCTCCTTGGGTTTGACGACAATATTAAGGAAGGCGATGAAGTCAAGCGCACCGGTCGCATCATGGAAGTCCCCATTGGACCGGAGCTGATCGGACGAGTAGTGAATGGCCTTGGTGAACCGATCGATGGCCGTGGTCCCTTGAAAACCAATAAGTTTGGTCCCATTGAAAGGATGGCGCCTGGCGTCATCGACCGAAAGTCCGTACACGAGCCTTTACAGACAGGCATCAAAGCCATTGACGGGATGATTCCCATTGGCCGCGGTCAAAGAGAGTTGATCATTGGCGATCGGCAGACGGGAAAAACGGCAGTTGCGATCGACACCATCATCAACCAAAAAGGGCAAAACGTTTTCTGTATTTATGTGGCGGTCGGTCAAAAGCGTTCCACCGTCGCCCGCGTGGTGAAGACTCTGGAAGAGCATGGTGCGATGAAATACACCATCGTGGTTTCCGCGTCCGCCAGCGATCCAGCTCCCATGCAGTTTATCGCGCCTTATGCAGGTTGTGCGATGGGAGAATATTTTCGCGATAACGGACAGCATTGCCTGATCGTTTATGACGATCTGAGCAAGCAGGCTGCGGCTTACCGTGAACTATCCCTTTTACTCAGGCGTCCTCCAGGGCGGGAAGCTTATCCCGGAGACGTGTTTTTTCTTCATTCAAGGTTGCTCGAGAGGTCTGCCAAGGTCAGTGATGAGCTGGGCGCGGGTTCCATGACCGCTTTGCCCATCATTGAAACTCAGGCGGGCGATGTTTCGGCCTACATTCCAACCAACGTGATTTCCATCACCGACGGCCAGATATTTTTGGAAACCGATCTGTTTTTCTCCGGTGTGAGGCCGGCCATCAACGTTGGTCTGTCGGTTTCCCGAGTGGGTGGTGCTGCGCAGATCAAAGCCATGAAGCAGGTGGCGGGCCAGTTGCGGCTCGATCTGGCGCAATACCGTGAAATGGCGGCGTTCGCGCAGTTTGGCAGTGACCTGGACGCGGCGACACAGGCGCAGTTGTCGCGAGGAGAGCGTTTGGTCGAACTCTTGAAACAGGATCAATATAAACCGCTTTCCGTCGCCCAGCAGATCATCGCGATTTTTGCGGGGGTCCGTGGGTTATTGGAAGACATCGCCATTGAAGATGTGAAGAGATTTGAAACCGGTTTGTTGAACTTTATAGCAGAAAAGCATCCCGACATTATCAGCGGCATTGAAAAGGATAAAAAGCTCGACGATGCCAAAGAAGCCAAATTGAAGGAAGTCATTCAGGAATACAAGGGACTGTTTTAAACACCAGCCATGCCAAACTTAAAAGACATTAAGCGAAGAATCAAGAGCGTCAAGAACACCCAGCAGATCACCAAAGCGATGAAGCTGGTTGCCGCCTCCAAATTGCGCAAAGCTCAAGTAGCCATTCAAGATGCCCGGCCCTATGCGCTGAAACTGAGGGATGTGCTGAACCATATCTCCGCAAGGTGCAACCCCGATCTGCATGCTCTTCTCGGCCAACGGGGCGGAGATAATGTTCTGATAATGGTGGTGACGGCGGACAAAGGTTTGTGTGGCGGATTCAACGGCAATATCATTCGCCGGGCGACGAAAGTCATCGCCGAAAATGAGGGTAAAAACCTGAGTCTGGTGCTCGCTGGCAAAAAGGGGATGGATATATTTAAACATCGATCCACCAAAATCGCTCATGATTTCGTCGGCTGGACTCGTGACTTCAATTATGCCAAAGCTCAGGAAATCGGCGACCTTCTTGCGGAGCAATTTGTTGGGCAAAGCGTCGATAAAATTTTCATGATTTACAACGAATTCAAGTCCGTCATGCAACAGGAAGTGGTCGTCGAACAACTTTTGCCCGTTGTTCCAGAAGCTTTGGAATCGGCTAAAGAGACGGACCATGTGCCGGAATATATTTATGAGCCCGATGAAGAGTCTATTCTGGACGCGCTTTTGAAACGCTATATGACGGTGCAGGTGTATCGGGCGTTTCTGGAGTCCAGCGCCAGCGAACAAGGGGCCAGGATGACGGCGATGGACAATGCTTCAAAGAACGCCGGCGATATGATCAGGGGCCTGAGTTTGACGTATAACAAAGCACGCCAGGCCTATATCACAAAAGAATTGATTGAAATAGTAAATGGGTCCGAAGCGTTAAAGGCCTGATGATAGGAAATTCAAGAATCGTGGAGGAAGGATCTCAATGAGCGGAAAAAATATTGGAAAAATCTCCCAGGTGATGGGTCCTGTTGTGGATGTCAACTTTATAGACGGTAAATTGCCGGCTCTATACAATGCGTTGAACATTAAAAATCCCAACGAAGGTGACGAAGACATTGTTTGTGAAGTGGCCCTGCATCTTGGAAATGACTCGGTACGCACCGTTTCCATGCATCCAACGGATGGATTGGTTCGCGGAATGAATGTGGAAGATTCCGGAGCCCCCATAACCGTTCCTGTTGGTGAAGAAGTGCTGGGACGAATTCTGGACGTGGTCGGTCGCCCGGCGGATAAAAAACCTCCGGTTGTGTCCAAAGAAAGGTGGAGTATTCATCGCGATGCGCCTCCCTTTGAGGATCAGGACACCAGCATGGAAATGCTGGAAACCGGAATCAAGGTCATTGATCTTCTGGAGCCTTACCTCAAAGGCGGAAAAACCGGACTGTTTGGTGGAGCGGGCGTGGGCAAGACCGTCCTCATCATGGAATTGATCCGTAACATCGGCGCCGAGCATGGTGGGTTTTCAGTGTTTGCGGGAGTGGGCGAAAGAACCCGCGAAGGCAACGATCTCTACCATGAAATGGTGGACTCCAATGTTATCGACAAAACCGCGCTGATTTATGGACAGATGACAGAACCTCCCGGTGCCAGAATGCGTGTTGGATTGACGGGGCTGACCATGGCCGAGTATTTCCGTGACGTGGGCGGCAAAGACGTTCTTCTCTTCATTGATAATATTTTTCGTTTCTCCCAGGCAGGATCGGAAGTGTCCGCTTTGCTGGGGCGCATTCCCTCTGCGGTTGGTTACCAACCGACGCTGGCGACGGAAATGGGCAACCTGCAGGAGCGCATCACATCCACCAAAAAAGGGTCGATCACGTCCATTCAGGCGGTTTATGTTCCCGCCGATGACTTGACCGATCCGGCACCGGCGACGACGTTTGCTCATCTCGATGCCACCACCGTTTTGAACCGGCGTATCTCCGAATTGGGGATCTATCCCGCTGTCGATCCGTTGGATTCCACGTCGCGTATCCTTGATCCGCAAATTTTGGGTGACGAACATTACAACGTGGCGCGCGGAGTTCAAAAAGTTCTGCAACGATATAAAGATCTGCAAGACATCATCGCGATTCTGGGTATGGATGAGTTGTCCGAAGAAGATAAGGCGACCGTCATGCGAGCCCGGAAAATTCAGAAGTATCTTTCCCAGCCCTTTTTCGTTGCGGAAGTCTTTACGGGCTCCCCAGGAAAATACGTGAAAGTGAAAGACACCATAGAAGGTTTCAAGGAAATCCTTGAAGGCCGCTTGGACAATGTGTCCGAACAGGCTTTTTATATGGTGGGCAACCTTGAAGAAGTCATGAAAAAAGAAAAGAAGCTGCAAGCAAAATAGAAGCTTCAAAAAATATCGAAACTTTTAATGGAATCGTAATAATTCTTTATGGCTGAATATCTGCATTTGAGTCTGGTGACACCTGAAAAACAGGTGGTCAATGAAGAGGTCGAACAGGTCAATGTTCCCGGTTCTGAAGGGGATCTGGGGATCCTGTACGATCACGCGCCCATCATCACCAACCTGCGTCCCGGACCTTTGTCTTACCAAAAGGGCGAGGTCACCACTCAGCTCATCGTGAGTGGAGGGTATCTGGAAGTGACCGACAACCGGGTGATCATTTTGGCGGAGACTGCGGAGTTTCTCCAGGAAGTGGACCGCGACCGTGCTGAAAAAGCCAAGTCCAAAGCCGAAGCCATTCTCCTCAAGACAGGCATCAGCGAGGAGGAGTTCAAGGACGCTCAGGACGACCTGTTTCGCGCCATCGCCCGTTTAGAAGAGTAACAAAAATAACATTCATTCCCCATCGAATTAATTTTTCGCCGCTGGCTGTGGCAAAATAATTAATTTTTCTGTAACACCTCTTTCAAATACTTCCCCGTGTAGGAATTTTTATTTTTGCTCACCTGTTCCGGCGTTCCTTCCGCGAGAATTTGCCCGCCCTTGTTTCCTCCCTCAGGTCCAAGATCGATGATATGATCCGCCGTTTTGATCACATCCAGATTGTGTTCAATGACGAGGACGGTGTTGCCCGTGTCCACAAGCTTGGTCAGAACGGTAAGCAGCTGTTCGATGTCGGCAAAATGCAGGCCGGTTGTCGGTTCGTCGAGAATGTAAAAAGTCTGCCCCGTACTGCGTTTGCTCAACTCCTTGGAGAGCTTGACCCTTTGCGCTTCTCCGCCGGACAACGTGGTCGCCTGCTGGCCCAGATGGATGTAGTCGAGTCCCACTTCGGCTAAAGTACCTAGCTTCGATTTGATGCCGGGTATGTTTTTGAAAAACAAGTTGCCCTCCTCAACCGTCATTTCCAACACGTCCGCTATGTTTTTTCCTTTATAAAGAATTTCCAAAGTTTCCCGGTTGAAGCGTTTGCCCGAACAGACTTCACAGGTGACGAACACGTCGGGCAGAAAATGCATTTCGATTTTCAGCACACCATCTCCCTGGCAGGCTTCACATCGGCCTCCCTTCACGTTGAAACTGAAGCGTCCGGGTTTATAGCCGCGAATCCTGGCGTCTGGAACCTGGCTGAACAGTTCTCGGATGAGAGTGAACACGCCGGTATAAGTTGCGGGGTTGGAGCGCGGGGTTCTGCCGATGGGGGATTGGTCTATGTCGATCACCTTGTCGATATACTGGATGCCGGTGATTTTTTCAAATTTCCCCGGTTTGTCGGTGGCTCTCCAGAAATGCCGGGCCAAAGCTTTGTAGAGAATATCAATGGTCAGCGTGCTTTTTCCGGAACCGGACACCCCGGTCACGCACACGAAGGTTCCCAGCGGAATTTCAACGTCGAGATTTTTCAGGTTATTTTGACAGGCTCCCTTGATGCAAAGGGATTTTCCATTTCCCTTGCGCCGGGTTTTGGGAAGATGAATTTTTTTTCTTCCCGAAAGGAATTTCCCCGTGAGAGATTTTTTATCTTTCAGCAAGGCTTTCGGCGTGCCGGAAAATACCACTTCGCCGCCGTGCCGACCCGCCCCCGGGCCAAGGTCCACCACGTGGTCTGCCGTCAGGATGGTTTGCTCGTCGTGCTCGACCACGATCACCGTGTTTCCCAGATCGCGTAGACGTGTGAGCGTGTTCAGCAGGCGGTCGTTGTCGCGCTGGTGCAGGCCGATGCTCGGTTCGTCCAGCACGTAGAGGACACCCATGAGGCTGGAGCCGATTTGCGTCGCCAGCCGGATGCGCTGGCTTTCTCCGCCGGACAAAGTGGCGGAGGAACGATTCAGGGTCAGATAGTCGAGGCCCACGTTGCCCAGAAAGCCGAGCCGCTCTTTGATCTCCTTGACGATTCTGCGGGCGATGGATTGCTCCTTGGCGGTCAGTTTCAGACCGGTGAAATAATCCGTTAGTCCCTCTATAGAAAGTCCGGTCAGTTCCACGATGTTATGTTTTCCCACGCGTACGGACACGGCTTCTTTTTTCAAACGTGCGCCGTTGCACATAGGGCAGGAGAGGGGGCGCATGTATTTTGCGATGTCTTCGCGTGCCGAAAAAGAGTCGGTCTCCCGATAGCGGCGCTCAAGATCGGGAATGATGCCGTCGAATGTGTCGGTGTAAAAATGCCGGCGATCGTCTTTCTCATATTGGTATTTGATCGGTTCTTCGCCTGCTCCGTACAGAATAATTTTTTGTACCTTTTGGGGCAAATCCTTAAAAGGTTTGTTGAGTTTGAATTTAAAATGCGTGGCGATGGTGTCCAGCATCTGGTGAAAGTAGATGGAGTTTCGTTTCTCCCAGGGTTTGAGCGCGCCTTCTCTAATCGATAAATTTGGGTCGGGGATGACCAGATCAGGGTCGATCACCATTTTGATGCCCAATCCGTCGCATTTGGAACACGCGCCGGTGGGGTTGTTGAAGGAAAATAAACGCGGTTCCAACTCCGGGTAGCTGATGTTGCAATAATTGCAGGCGAACTTTTCGCTGAACAGCAATTCCCTGCTGGAACCGTTTTCCCCCAGGATGGAAACAATCAGCGAACCTTCCCCCTGGTTCAGCCCCATCTCTACAGACTCTGCCAGTCGTTTGCCCATTTTGTCTTTAATGACCAAGCGATCGACCACCGCTTCGATACTGTGCTTGAATTTTTTGTCCAGCACGATTTCTTCTTCCAGCGCAACCACTTCCCCGTTCACCCGGGCGCGGACGAAGCCTTTCTTTTGCAATCCAGCCAGCTCTTTCTTGAACTCCCCCTTCCTTCCCTGAACCAATGGAGCGAGGATCAGAATTTTTTCGCCCTGAGGAATCGCCTGCACCTGATCGGTGATCTGTTGCACCGTTTGCGAGGAGATCTGACGGTCGCATTTGTAGCAGTAAACCTTGCCGATGCGCGCAAACAACAGGCGCAGATAGTCGTAGATCTCGGTGACCGTCCCGACCGTGGAACGCGGGTTTTTGCTCGATGTCTTTTGCTCAATGGAAATGGCGGGAGAAAGCCCTTCGATATAATCGACGTCCGGCTTTTCCATCAATTCCAGGAATTGACGCGCGTAGGCGGAAAGCGATTCCACGTAGCGACGCTGTCCCTCGGCGTAAATGGTGTCAAACGCCAGGGAGGATTTCCCCGACCCGCTCAATCCCGTGATGACCACCAGCTTGTTGCGTGGAAGCGACAGGGAAATGTTTCGGAGGTTGTGTACCCTCGCGCCTTTGATTATCAGTTTGTCTGAGGCCATGGTAATGCGTTAACTTTGGTTAATGATTTTTTAATTTGCTTAGAAAATAGGATTTAATGGGAGGTGTCACTATGGCTATGTTTGCCATAAGTGCAGGCGCCCAAGTTCTTCTAAGGCCCCGTAAAATTCAATAGAGCGGTATTTTCCAAAAGTGACGGCTTTTTGGAACATATCAATGGCTTCGGAAATTTTGCCCTGAAGCAGATAATATTGGCCTAAATGAAAATATGCGTAGCATTTTTTAGAGGTTTCTATGTATTCGTTGTTATCAACGGTTTTGTTGATAATTTCCGTAGGTGAGATTTTATTATGATATAAAGACACGAAAATTCCCGGCCATTCTTGAAGATTGAATTGTTTTGACATTTCTTTTAAAGCGGCATTGCCATTTTTCCCCTGACGCTCTAGTGCCAGGAAATGCCATAAAGTTGCATAAACAGATAACGTGGGCCCGTTAAAATTTTGGATGGCATTTTCAAAATCGTTTGAAGCATCCACATAATGTTCCGAATAAAAGTTAGCGAATCCTCGGTGTAAGTAAACTGAATAACCAAATGGTTTTCGTGCAATTGCGGAATCATAATCTTTGAGAGCCAAGTCATATTGTTTTGTTTTCCAGTAAAATGTTCCACGCTTTGTGTAGGCTTCAACGAAATTTTCATCGAGGGCTAAGGCCTTGTTATATTCAGCTAACGCTTGTTCGTTTTGACCCAATTTTTCAAAAAGAAAACCGCGACCAACGTAGGCCTTCGAGAATTCGGGATTTAAGTTTATTGCTTCCTTAAAATTGAAAAAGGCTTGATCGTATTCTTGCTTTTGTTCAAAAGCCAAGGCGCGATTATAGTGAGCTTCAGAAAAATCTGGTTTTAAAGAAATGGTTTTGCTGTAATCGGCGATGGCTAGGTCAAATTGACGATTATTAAAATAGGAAATGCCACGGGCATTATAAATTAAATAATATAGAGGTTCGGATAGGTTATTTTCTTCTACTAATGCTTCGCTATAATATTGAATTGCTTTTTCATAATTTCCCTGTTTATGAAAATAAGTGCCCTTGGATAGATTTCCTGCACAAGCACCCGATAAAGAAAAGATAACTATTAGTAATACTTTTTTTGTAAATTCCATGATTAAAAATTTCTACACAAAAGGATCAAATAGTGAACAATCTCAGGGTTGCGGAATTTTCCCTTCACTCACACCAATTCTTTATCACTCCTCACCAAGCATTCTCCCCCATTTTTCCTCAACCTGATCTTTGATCGGTTGGGACATGACGATTTCGTCGGGCCAGTCCTGCTCGTAACCTTCTTCGGGCAATTTGCGGGTCACGTCGATCCCTAAGTGTCCTTCCTCAAAATAGAAATCCCGTTTGGGGTCAAGGTTGTTGAAAAATTTCCACATGATAGCAGAGGTATTGCTCAAATCGACATGCGCCTCCAGAACGATGAGGATGGATATATTGGAATACCCTGGATATTCGAAAAATGAGGTGATGAACTTACTCGCCTGATGAGGGCGGGTCTTATCGAACGCGACAAACATCACGGTATGCCGGGTATCGCTATCCAGTATCCGGCAGTCCTTCACCTCTTTATAATGATCGACCACGGCTTTTGGGTTGGGAAGGGTCGAAGGTGGGCGACCGGGAGATAAAATTTCGCCGAACCCAGGTTCCCCTTCGATTTTGGTGGTGACGTCGATTCCCAGCTTGGAACCATACAGGGCCTGGTCGGAGCCGTGATTCAAAACGTCGAGAATGCCTTCGGAAAAAAACAGGTCGCGTTTTAAATCGACGTGATTCAGCAGGACCTTCAAGACGGCTTTGGTGTCGTGAACATCGACACTTGCGTCCACCACTAAGATGGTTTTGACAAAGCTCATTTGCCCAAGTCCCCACAAGGCGCTCATCATGCGCCGGGCCTGCATGGGATAGCGTTTGTCGATGGAGATGATCACCGAGTTGTGAAACACGCCTTCAAGCGGCATGTCCATGTCGACGATTTCCGGCAACTGAGTGCGCATGAGCGGTAAAAAAATCCGCTCTGTTGCTTTGCCGAGATAATAATCTTCCTGCGGTGGTATGCCGACGATGGTGGTCAGGTAGACGGGATTTTTGCGATGCGTTATAGCCGTGACATGAAACACCGGATAATCGCCGTCCTGAGAATAATATCCGGTGTGGTCGCCGAACGGACCCTCGAGACGCATTTCCGCTGGGTCGATATAACCTTCCAACACGATTTCCGCTGTGGCCGGGACTTCCAGATCCACCGTTTTACATTTCACCAATGGAACCGCTGACTTCCTGATAAACCCGGCCAGCAAAAACTCGTCGATGCCGTAGGGTAGGGGGGCGGAGGCGGAATAGCAGACGACAGGGTCCGCGCCGATGGCCACGGCCACTTCCATTCTTTTATTCTGACGGCGGAATTCGTGAAAAAAATGCGCCCCGTCTTTGTGGATGTGCCAGTGCATGCCGGTGGTGTTTTTATCATAGACCTGCATGCGGTACAGCCCGACGTTCCTCAATTTGTCGTCGGCACTCCGGTTGACCACGATGGGAAAGGTGATGAACCGGCCCGCGTCATTGGGCCAGCACTGGAGAACGGGAATGGTTCCCAGGTCCACGGCGTCGCCAGTGTGCACGACCTCCTGACAGGGAGCTTTGCCTCCGGCGAACTTTTTCGGCGGGAAATTGGCCGCGTTCAATAACAGCGGAAGCAGTTTGACTTTGTCGATGAGGGTTACAGGTGGAGTGACTTTCAGATAGCGGTCGATTTCTTTTGGAATGTCTTCGATGTCATCGACGCCGAGCGCCATGTTCATCCGGCGGGTGCTTCCGAAGGCGTTGATCAAAACCGGCATTTGACTGCCTTCGACATTTTCAAACAACAAGGCTTTGCCGCCGCCCGGAGATTTGGACACGCGGTCGGTGATCTCGGAAATTTCCAGGATCGGGGAAACCGGTTCGCTGATTCTAATCAACTCGTTTTCCCGCTCAAGCTGTTCGATGAATTCTGTGAGGGAGTGAAAGGCCATGAAACTTTATTTGCGTGTCCTTTAGGACCGGATATTGAAGTGTTGAGGGTTGTTAGAAATAAGTAGTTTTACTTTAACCAATAGACTTTTGGTAAGCAACGCATTTTCATTGTGCAGCAAAATCTATTCAAGAAGGGCTTGTTTATAGCTAAAATTCAATGTGGTAGGATGGCAAAATGTTTTTCTATTTTTGCAAAAGATTATTGTATGGCATTCCCGTATTGGTCACGGTGGCCACGCTGACCTTTGGCATCATGCACATGGTTCCCGGCGGTCCGTTCGACACGGAAAAAAAACTTCCGCCTGAAATCATCGCCAATATCGAAGCCAAATATCACCTGGACGAACCTCTGGTCACGCAATACTTTCTTTACATGAAGCAGGTTTTGCAGGGGGATCTGGGGCCGTCTTATAAATACATTGGCCGCGATGTGTCCGACATCATCGCCGAAACCTTCCCCGTGTCCCTCACGCTGGGGTTGTGCGCGGTGGTGGTCATTCTCGGGCTCGGTATTCCGGGCGGTATTATCGCCGCTTATTGGCGAAATTCTGCGATCGACCGATCCTGTATATTGTTGGCGACGCTCGGCATCTCAGTTCCCAGTTTTGTTTTGGGAACGGTTTTGGTCTGGGTTTTTTCACACAAATTGCATTGGTTGCCGCCGGCGTTATGGGAAGGGCCGCGCCATGTGCTGATGCCCGCATTTGCTCTGGGGGCCGGGTTTGCCGGGTACATCGCCCGCCTGACCCGGACCACGGTTCTCGACGTTCTGGCGTCGGATTATATTCGCACAGCGAGAGCAAAAGGCTTGTCCGAGCCTGTGGTCTTGCTGAAACACGCGTTGAAAAATTCTATTTATCCCGTTGTTTCGGTGATGGGGCCGCTGGTTGCCGGGCTGGTGACGGGATCGTTTGTGATCGAATTTATATTTTCGATTCCCGGCATGGGCAGTTTTTTCATCACCGCTGTGACCAACCGCGATTACCCGCTTATTATGGGAGTCACGCTGGTTTACGCGATTTTGATTGTGTTGGCCAACATTTTAGTCGATATGATGTATGCGTGGCTTGACCCTAGAGTTTCTCTGGGGAATTAGGTTTCATTCTGGATGGACTTTTAAATTTTTTTGGAGGTCTCATGAAAAATAAAAAAGAACGTGGGCTTCACGAGCTGTACGAAAGCGATCCTGAAAAAGCGGACGCCGAAATCGGGCAAAAAGATAACGAATTATTTTCACCTTCCCGTCGCGGATTCATGAAAAAAGGCGGTCTGGCGACCCTTGCAGTTTTGTTGGGGGCGCACATCCCCTTTTTTAGAAACATTCCGATGGGTTTTATTCCCGAAGCGTTGGCACAATCCAAAAAGGATTTTGTGATTAAAGGAAAGGACGGGCTTCACGTCTTCAACGACCGTCCACTCAATGCGGAAACGCCCCCGCATCTTCTGGATGACGACATCACCCCGTCCAATAGGCATTTTGTCCGCAATAATGGGCGCGTTCCCGGCTCGGCTCGCAGTGGCAAAGCTTCCGATTGGACTCTGACCGTGGACGGTGAGGTGCATAACAAGAAAGTTTTGACTCTGGACCAATTACAGCGGTTCAAACATTACACGTATGCCCTGCAAATCGAATGCGGCGGCAATGGACGGGCAGGGTACAATCCACCTGCCAAGGGAAATCAGTGGACCTTTGGCGCCATCGGTTGCTCCACCTATACGGGAGTCAGAATGAAGGATGTGCTCAGCGAAGTGGGCCTTAAGGATTCCGCTGTCTATACGGGATATTACGGGAGGGATATCCATTTGAGCGGTCAACCGGACAAAGTCGTCATTTCACGAGGAACCCCCATGGACAAAGCGATGGATGACCACACTCTCATTGTCTGGGAAATGAACGGCAAACCGCTTCCGGCCCTGCATGGATTTCCGGTCCGGGTGATTTCACCCGGTTGGCCGGCTTCCACATCGATCAAATGGTTGCGGCGAATCTCGATTCGTAACAAGGTGCACGATGGACCCAAAATGATGGGGTATTCCTACCGGGTTCCAAAATACAATGTCCCACCGGGAACCCATGTTGCCGAAAAAGATATGAAGATCATCGAGTCGATGCCGGTAAAATCGCTGATCACTCGCCCCAAAACCAGATCCCATATTCCATTGGGACAACCGCTGACGGTAGGGGGCCATGCCTGGGCGGGCGATCGGAAAGTCAAGCTCCTGCATGTTTCTTATGATTTCGGGGCCACATGGGTGGCGGCTGTGTTGAAGAACCCCGTGAACCCCTATGCCTGGCAGAACTGGGAAGTGAGTCTGAAGCTTCCCCAAAAGGGCTATTATGAAATTTGGGCGCGGGCGACGGATGACAGTGGGGTGATGCAACCGATGGTGGTCCCCGGCTGGAACCCAAAAGGCTATCTCAATAATGCCATGCACCGGATTGCGGTGACCGTGACTTGATGCAATTCTTGAATACTATCCGTCATGAAATAAAAAACAATGGAGGATTGAAAAGAATGAACAGAGTCCTATCAAGAGGCGCAGGCGTTTTTTTTATCATTCTCATTACTTTGTTTTTCCCCGGAGTCGCCATTTCGGACGAGGCGGGTTTCCTGAAAGGTCTGCCTCCGGGAACCGGACAGAAACTGGTGGCCAGGACTTGCACGATCTGCCATTCATCGGCCATTATTTTGCAGAATCACATGACCAAAAAAAAATGGGACGAAACCATCACCTGGATGCAGAAAAAACAGGGGATGGGGAAATTGTCCCGGCAGGACCGCAACAAGATCCTGAGTTATCTGGCAAAATTTCAGGGTGTGAAAGGCAAAGCCACGAGCGCACAAAAGATTTATGACTACGATTACCCGCCGAACCCTTTGTGAACGAAGTTCCCAAGATTTGATCATCGCATGAAACAATTTCCCTTATCCTCCAGACTCAGCGCATTGTTTCTTTTGGGGATAGCTCTGGTCGCAGTTTTTGCTCCCTGGGTAGCGCCGTATTCGTATGAGACACAAGACACACTGAACACCCTGGCATCGCCCAATTCGGCTAACTTGATGGGGACGGATCGCCTGGGCCGCGATTTGTTCTCGCGCATGATTTATGGTGCCCGCGTGTCATTATTTATCGGGGTGGTGACCACTCTTTTAGCGATTCTCATCGGGACCGTCTATGGCGCGGTATCGGGGTATGCCGGGAAAAGAACGGACAACGTGATGATGCGCATCGTCGATGTGGTTTTTGCACTCCCCGATTTGCTCATGATCATTCTGATCACGGTGTTGATGGGACGTGGAGTGATGGGGATATTCATCGCCCTGACGCTGGTGAGCTGGGTCACGGTCGCCCGGCTAGTGCGGGGGGAGGTCTTGAGGATCAAGGGATTGACTTATATAGAAGCCGCCCGCGCTCTTGGGGCCAGTCATACGCGGATCTTTGTACGGGAAATTTTTCCGAATATTATGGGCTTATTGATTGTTACCTTGAGCTTTCGCATCCCGGTGGCCATCCTCGCGGAATCGACCCTCAGCTTTATCGGACTTGGGATTTCGCCCCCTTTCAGCAGTTGGGGGACTCTCGCCAACGACGGCTGGACGGCGGTGAAATTTTATCCGCACCTGATTCTTTTTCCTTCATTGGCCATATTTTTTACTATTCTGGCCTTCAATTTTCTTGGGGAAGGTCTTAGAGACGCTCTGGACCCAAGGACCTGAGTCAAAGAAATTGGCCCAAGGGGCCCCCACTGGTTTTTTCACCATTATTTTCTTTTCAAAATTTTCTCGCTGATATAAAATAGAGGGTGTTATCTTAATCTAAATAGCTGTTTTATTTGCTTAAATGTTGTCGGAAAAATATCGGATTGACAAGCCGGAAAAATAATAATAAATTGGCGTCTTTTTGATGCTGGATGGGCTTTGAAGCTCGTCAAGGAAAGTGAAGCTAAATGAGTCGAATAAAAGATGACCTGATTTGTGAAATCATTCGTGTTTCCCAGACAAATCTTTTAGGAAGAAAACAATCTGGAGCGGATGGTTCTGGAGGAGAAGATGGCGTTATCGATTGGATAAAAAACAACGCGGCGAATTATAGAGAGAGTTTTATGGTCAGCCTGGATGCGTTTTCCGCCAGAGAACTGGGCGAGATATTGAGCCAGCTGACCGGGTCTGGAAAAGATTTGAATCAAGTTCTGGAAGGCTGTACATGGACTCCCGTACAAGCCAAACCTTTGCATTAAATACGTCTGAACGGGTAAATTGATTTATGGAAGATTCACAAGCCGCACCGGATAAAAAGGCAGAAGCCGCAAAGCCTGCCGAAAAAGCCCCCAAGCCCAAAGTGGCGGCAAAAAAAGAGAAGCCTGCCGCCGACCCCATGGTGGACAATGGCGATGGCACTGTCACCGACCCCAATTCCGGTTTGATGTGGAAAAAGTCCGACGCCTGGCTTGATATGAAAAAGTTTTACACCTGGATGGCGCACAGGGAATATGTCGATAAGTTTAATAAAGAAAAGTTTGCTGGGCATGACAATTGGCGCATTCCCAACAAGGTCGAAGCGCTGACCATTTTTGACAAGACCAAAGAATGCATGGATAAAAACGGAACCTTGTTCCCGCTCGATCCTATATTTGACGCCGGTGGTGCCAGCAACACCTGGATCATCGAATGCTCGGATGATAATATCATTCGCTTTGATGGTAAAATAGGCATTGACACCCCCTATCCGACTCAGGAGGTCTGGTCTTCCATGCGACTTGTGCGCAAGGAAGGGGAAGCGGCGGCCGCACCTGCGGGAGAAGAACCGGTTGCAGTCGAGGCTGAATCGGCTCCAGCTTCTGCGGATTCCAAAGAGGTCAAGGCAGAGGCCAAACCTGCGAAAGCCAAAGCCAGTTCCGGCAATAATGTTCCCGGGGCGACACCCCGATACAATAGATCCCCTGAAGAAAAAGACGCTCTGATCAAAAGAGCCCGTGCGCATGCGGCAGACGTGAGAGCCCGCAAGGCAAAAGGCTGACCCCACTACGTACAGAATTCAGTCAGCCATAAACCCCATATAGTCCGGCGCGAGTAATTTCCCCCTCGCGGGAGCGAGCGTCACGCTGGTCATTCTTCCTCAATTTTGAATTTGACGATAAAATCCCCGCGTTTTTTGCCCCAGTTAATGCATGCGCCATGACCGGGAATCCGCAGTTCCTCTCCCGTCAGTGTTCCTTCTTCCACTTCTATAGTTTGTACGGAATCAAGCGTTTCAATTTCCAGGGGGCCGCCTTTCTCCGCGAGTTCTGGAGAGATAGAAATTTCAGCATAGAGATCATCTTTCAAACGCTTGAAGCGCGGGTGTTTTTCCGCAGTGATTCTTAAAAGCAAGTCACCGGGTGGGCCTCCGTTTCTGCCTTCTCCCCCAGCGTCTGGAATGCGTAACGTGTATATGTTCCCGATGCCAGGCGGAATTTTAACGTCTATCGTCACGCCTTCGACCACCAACCGTTTGCCTTTGCAGACGGAGCATTCCTCGGAGTCCACAAACCCTGTTCCCTCGCAATCCATGCATTTAACATATTTTTCGTAGCTGTAGGGAACGGTTCCCCCCAGGGCCACGGTGACGAGAGGAAGGTCAATCATGAACTGCAAATCGAAACCCCTTGTTGGAAATTCGGGGTCATACTTTTGTTCTTCTTCGGGAGTGGTTTGGCGAAAATCGCTTTGCTGACCGGTTTTTTGTCGCCCACTGAAGTCAAAGTCATTCGACGGGTCGGACCAGGCGTTGGGTCCGCGGCCCTTTGGCCTTGTTTGCCGGCGATAGGTTTGATCGTATTCCAGGCGTTTTTTTTTGTCGCTGAGAACGTTGTAAGCGGCTGAAATGATCTTGAAATTGTTTTCAGCTTTCTTGCTTCCGTTGTTGACGTCGGGATGATGTTTTTTTGCCAATTCCCGATAGCGTTTTTTGATGTCCGCAAAGGTAGCGCTTTTTTCGACACCGAGAGTTTTATAGTAATTTTTTGTCGTGGCCATGTTTTGGCAGGAAAAACAGGATATGAAAAGAAAGATCAACCTTCAGTTAAACAACCATTTTATCCTTAAATGGGCGGATAGTACAAGAACCCAGTGGTTTTTGGGGGAGAGCTTATTTTTCTCTGAATTAAGTTGCTGAAATACTCAGATATATGTATATTTAATTGTATAATTTTTCATATTATCATCTTCGTTGTACCGAATGGTTGGAAAATTGAAAGGAGAGTTTTCATGCGAGTTTTTATTGCGTTTATCTTTCTAACCTTCGTTGGATGCACCCATCCCATTTCAAATAATATGCGCGCCAACCTTGATCCTGCTGTCAGTGTTGCAGGGCTATTTGAATCTCCGGACGCCTATATCGGCAAAAGAGTGATGATGGGCGGAAACATTGTCGAGACCCGAAATTTCCCCGATCAAAGCGAGATCGAAGTGGTGCAAAAGTCCATTGGTCCCTATGGCAATCTGGATACGGGAGACGCGACGCGGGGGCGTTTTATATTTCGCCGTCCGGGATACCTGGAGTCTGAGGTTTATGCGAAAGGACGGGATATCATTGGAGCGGGAGTGATTGTGGGAAGCCAATCCGGGAAAATTGGCGACCGTGATTACCAGTTCCCGGTCATCGAACCGGAAGAAATGAACCTGATAGAACAATATCGAAACTATCCCTATTACAACGATCCGTTTTATCCTTACTACGGTTACGGGGGGTTCGGAGGTTTCCGGGGTTTCAGAGGTTTCGGAGGTTACGGATTTGGACACCATTTTTACGGACATCATCATCATTAGCAAGGGACGGGCAGGATATGGCCGCTATGTTTAAAACAAACCACAATTTTCTTTGGCTGGCGCTGATTTTATTTTCCGGGTGCGGGCCTGTTTTGTCCCAGGCGGTCATCGATGAGAGCGATGCGAATGTTTTGCTGGGAGAGTTGCAACGGAGCCCTGAAAATTACTTAGGAAAATCGGTTTTATTTGGGGGGACGATTGTCCGGGCGGGAAACGACGCTTCAGGAAGCTGGGCGGAAATTTTGCAACGGCCGCTTGGATATCGGCTGGAACCCAAACTGAACGACCAGACGGGTGGACGTTTATTGCTAAAGACCAACGAAATTTGGGACGACCAGATTTTTTCCAAAGGACGAAAAATCACCCTGGTCGGGAAAGTGGAAGGAAAAGAAACCCGGTCGCTGGATGAAATCACATATGATTACCCAGTTTTAAGCGTCACGGAATACCATCTCTGGCCGGAAGGCCGCGCGCGCACTGGACCCGATGTTCAATTCAGCTTCGGACTTTTTGGCTCCTTCTAGCTCGCCCACTATGTGGGGAAGAATCGCCTGCTTCAGAGGAGGGCTGACGCTCTCTTTACCCCTTGCGGGGCATGAAGGCAAAGGTGAAATGTCACACGTTCACGAGCCTTAAAGGCTCTCTATATCCATTGCATGTCAATACTGGGCCACACACACCAGCCGTCACGCGGGTCGGCCTCAAGGGGCTGGTGCAGGCTGACTTCGCCTGAGTCAAAAGCCAGCTCATCGCCTTTTTCAGAACGCATCAACAACCTGCCATCGGAATCCAGCCCCAGAGCCGTTCCGTGAATGACCGATTCTCCATGAGAGACCGTGATTTTTTTGCCGACCATGTCTGAGTTTTCCAGCCATTTCTCCATGATCGTCTGATCTTCGTTGTTGAGGAAGGCGTCGTATTGTTGATCCAGATGGCCGATGAGAGAGCAGACGAGTGCGCACCGGTCGATCGCGCTTCCTGTTTCGATCATCAGGGAAGTGGCGGTCGATTTTAACTCGTCGGGAAAGTCGGAAAGGGAATGGTTGGCGTTGATCCCGATGCCGATGATTACGCCGGTTTCGCCGGAACGGGCGGGGTGGGTCTCGCACAGAATGCCGCAACATTTTTTGCCCTTTAAAAGAATATCGTTGGGCCACTTTAATAAGGCTTTTTGATGGGTGATCTCATTGATCGCCAGAGTCGTCGCCAACCCTGCCAGCAGAGTCAGTTGAGGGAGACGCCGGGGCTGAATTTTGGGTTGCAAGATCACCGACAGGTAGAGGCCAACCCCAGGCAAAGACATCCAATTTCGCCCCATGCGCCCGCGTCCCCTGGTTTGGGATTCGGCGATCAGAACGAGACCTTCCGTAATGTTTTTTTCGAGATATCGTTTAGCAACGTCATTGGTGGAGTTGACTACATCAAAAACAAGGATCTCCGATCCTATGCGTATAGTATTCAGGTTGCTTTTGATTGTTTCGGCAGACAGCGGGGAGGGCACGAAAGTCCTTTATTGGTAAAAACGATTTGGTCTCTGAAAGAGGGGTGTGGGCAAAAAATCAAAAATAATCATTGAATTATCAAAGAAATGTTGATAAAAAGCTAGATCAAAATGTAAAAGGTGTCCAGATTTTTTGAGTGCACGCGCGTCAAAATGAAAAAGGAGAAAGTTGGATGAGAAAAGTAGTGTTCTTTCTGGTTTTAGCGATTAGTTTGATGGTCCTGACCTCATGTTCAATGGAAAATAAATATCCTCATGGTCAGCAGGTCAAGCCCGATAACGTAGAAGAAAAGAAGTAACGGTTTTTTATACCGATGAATTCCCGCCTCCATCTGGAGGCGGAAGGCTTTGGTGCTCTATGTTCCTGCCTGCCCTCGGCCCCCCTGTCTTCACTCACGCCCTTACGTAGTACAAATTTTGTACACCCTTAGCACTTGTAATTCTCACAAAAAAATCAGATTCTCCTGACAGAATGCTGGATACACGCCTTCAACAGCACTCCCCTTTTATTTATTCCTACCCTTTTTTGCTCGTCATTCCCCTAACTTCTTGACAAATCGGGCTTGCAGAGTGATAGAATGGCTGTAGAAAATTCCAGGCCATTAAACCCAACCTCATCATCATTTACCCTTGCGGTCTTAGGCTCGTTTGCACGTTTTACATAGAGGGAAAGGGGTGGGTGGTCAGGGTTAGGTCTTATGTTTTTCATGACTCAAAAAATATTTTATTGATCCAGGGAGAGATTAGAACCCATGCAAGAAAGTCCTGTAACCGTTGAAGAGGTGAGAAAAGCTCAGGAATATCTTAAAACCGGAATGACCGAGAGTGAGGGGAAAAACTTTCACGATGCCAGTGAATTATTCAAAAATTCTGCCTCAGTTCATCCTTTCGATGAAAAACATATCGAAGAACTTGAGAAGAAATTGCAGGCAGGAGGATTCAAAAAACAGCAGGAATGCATGGCTTATATGGGATGCGCCGCCGTTCATCTCAAGCAATTGATCGCGGAGTTGAGTGACGAGCAGAAGAGCGAAGTTCCTGTAGACGAGCAATTACTCAATGTTTTCAAGGACTGGGATTAATCGGTTTCGTATTACAGGCTTTGGGATAATAAATAAGGAAAATTGACGAGTGGAAAAAGAATTGCTTCGCGACATTCTAAGGGCTGAAATCCGGGAGATGAAGATCCCTTTGAGTCTGGGGAAAACCTGTCCGGTGAAATGCACCTTCTGTTATGAAAAGGACCACAGCTATAGGAAAACCTTTGATACGCCGCGCACCACTCAGGAAGATTGGGAGTTTATTTTCAGTGAGATCAAAAAAATTCCCACTAAGAAGGATGTGTCCTGGGTTCTGGGCGGCAACGAATATATGGAATGGACCGATCTACCGCTTCATCCCAAAGCTCTGGACTGGATTGAGGAATTCCTGGACAACACGGACAAAAATATCACCATGTTCACCGTTGGCTACGCCAATCCGGAGAGGATCAACAAGCTGGCCGAAAGGCATCCCGGAAGAATCAATTTTGAACTGTCGGTGATCACGCTCGGAGACGCCCGAAAAAAGCTGATGCCCAATGGTCCGAGTGCTGAACAGGTCATGAAAATATTGGACGGTCCCGCCGTGACTTCGGCTAACTTCTATTCCTTCGGACCCGACACCATGTCAGAGGACGCCCGGCGGATTTCCAGAATCAACCCCAAAGTTCTTTTGTGGATGGGATGTTTGACTCCTTTGAAATATATAGACCCGGATACAACCGCCCTGATGCGTTTTGGGAAAAAGTTTCTTGCCGCCGAAGCCCGGAAAACTTACGATTTAAACCTTCCAAATACCATGATGATTCATACGGAATCGGATATCACTTCCTTTTTGAATCGCAATAAAATAATTAAAACGTTTGATGCCTGTGAGTTGGAGAAAAAAGACACGGTGGTGATGGCGGGGAATGTTTACAAAATTTTGACACTGTTTCGCCGCAATCGCGCCAAATTTCTCTATGTTCCCAATGCGACTCTTGGCGGGGATTCCAATTGCACCACTTTACTCACCTTCAGCGATGTCGCAAAACGCATCACTCATCAAAAAAGAGTGTATTTACCCAAGGTGATTCTGGAAAAATCTGCCGATGTGGAAATGGATATTGCGGGAGAAACCTTCGATGAATTCAAAGAGAGGTTCCCGCGATGCACGTTCAAAGTCCTGAATAAAGTCAATTCCGGCCTTTCCAATAGAAAACTGTATGAAAAGGGTTACCTGAAAAACTATGTGGAAGACTATCTGGGCAACCCTCTTTCAAAAAAATTCGAAATGATGGCATCCCCGAATTAACCGGCCTTAACGCTGGACCCAATATTAACGGACGATGGATTTATTGCTGACGGAATCCTTAAGAGATCGGAGAGTTTCACTCGCACCTTCTTCGGGATTCGTGACTGAAACGGATGGCCTTTTGTTACCTTCCGCTTTGCGGAGCCAGGCGGATTGGTGGTATGAAGATTTTATTGGGAAAGGCGGGTTTGTCTCCGCGTTCTCTGCGGTCAAAAAGGGTTGTCGCGCAGTACAGTCTTTAAACGGGAAAAGGAGAAAACATGCAGTATCGGTTGAAAGTGGTGTTTGTCGATAATCAGGAACTGGAATGCGAGCATACGGAAAAGCATGGCTTCAGCGACGATTTGGAATTATTCGAAATCACCACCGCTGAGGAAATCGTTGTGATTCCTCTCAAACAGATTAAATACATATCCTGCGATTCTAAAATATTTAAGAATTAAATTTTAGAGGCGAACAGCTTCTGATATCCAGGGGGAGTGTTCACGGCAAGGATCAAATGACCCAAGCGTCTTTAACCCCCGCCAGCGGTTTAATTCCCTTCGCTAAGATAATAATTTCCGGTCACGAAAGTTGTTGCCATTTGGGCCAAGCGACACAATGGATGCTTGCGGCGGGGTCGTCATTTATTGAAGCTTGAGTTTTGCTTTTTTGAGCCACTCCTGAGAGTCGAATTTTTTCTGGAAAAATTTTTCAAAAAGAATCTCATTGGGAGTTAAATTTGTCCCGTCAATTTTAAAAGGATTATCGGCTTCAATTTCTTTTGGTTTCTCTGTTTTCTCCGTCGCAAAATCTTCCTTCACCAGCTCATAATCATCGGATTTCTCATCAGAGAAAACCATGTCCGAAAGTTCTTCCAGGCTAAGAATCAAATTCAGAACCGAAAGATGATTGATCATGTCTTTTTCTTTAAACCCGGAAAGCACATTTCTGACCTCGTCAGAAGATACGATGGCTTTCATGATCGCCTTGTTGAGATGTTCATATGCTTCATCCAAATGAGAGTCGAAAGGGTCCATGATGCCATTCTCCTGAAAGGTTATTTGTAGATTGCCCGCTAATTTGCAATTCTTTGAAAAACAATAACTTATGGAGCAAAACTTGTGCCATTTTAAAAAGGGCATCGGCAAACAGGTGAAAGCTTTTAGGTGAAATGGTTTCCGGGTTTTCTGGTATTTGGTAGCGTCAAAAAAACAATGGTTTTAGCGTTTAAACTCAAGTAATTGTGTCAAAATATCAACACCGGTTGCAAAAAAAGATGCACTGCCAGGAGAGGGCCATCGACTGGGTGCAGATCGCATGAATTCGCGGTAGGGGCAAAAAATTTCCTCTATATATCATTAACTTTAATCCAGTATTCAATAAGTTGAAGGTGGAGGAAATACTGTGATAACCTTAGTCGGTTTACGACACTCGGACCGATCGAATAAAACGGTTCCGAAATTCCCCTGAAAAATTTAATACTTCAAGATTTCCTTATATTATGTCCTTTCCAGTTCATCGATATCGAAGGTTAAGAGCCAATGCGGGAATTTTGCGGATGGTTCGAGAAACCAGTCTCTCCACAGATGACCTGATCGAACCCATGTTTGTTTGTGAAGGTCGTGGCGTTCGGCAGGAAATTTCGTCCATGCCGGGAATCGCCCGGTGTTCTATAGATGAGCTCCTGAAAGACGTCAAGGAATGCCGGAGCCTTGGGATTCCCGCAGTCATTTTATTTGGCATTCCAGATAAAAAAGACGCCCGTGGTTCCGAAGCTTATAACCCGGATGGAATCGTTCAGCGAGCGGTGCGGGAAATCAAATCGTCATTTCCCGACATGGTCGTTATCACCGATGTATGTATTGACGAATACACCGACCACGGTCACTGCGGTTTAGTGGAAGGCGATAAAATACTCAATGACGCCACTTTGGAGTTGTTGTCCAAAATGGCCGAAACCCATGCCCGCGCAGGAGCAGATATTATCGCCCCGTCAGACATGATGGACGGACGTGTGCAAGCCATCCGCAGAACTCTGGATGAAACGGGCCACACGGACACGATCATTCTTTCCTACGCGGCCAAATATGCTTCAGGGTTTTATGGTCCCTTTCGGGAGGCCGCCGATTCTTCGCCAAAATTTGGTGACCGTTGTTCTTATCAGATGGACCCTGGAAACAGCGACGAAAGCTTGCGCGAAGTATTTCAGGACATTGAGGAAGGTGCCGATATGGTGATGGTCAAGCCCGCTTTATCCTATTTGGATATCATTCACCGGGTCCGTCAGGAAGTACAGGTCCCTGTGGCCGCCTACAGCGTGAGCGGAGAATATGCCATGGTCAAAGCCGCCGCCGAAAGAGATTGGGTGGATGGAGAACGAGTGATGCTGGAAATCCTGTTGAGTATAAAACGCGCCGGGGCGCAGATGATCTTGACCTACTTTGCCAGGGAAGCGGCAAAAATACTCAATTCTTGATTCCCGTCCAAGATCTCCCGAGAAGCTTTATGTTGATGAAAACCTGCGAACCTTCATATTTTGACAATAAACGATTGATAATGAAACTTGCATCTGTTTATAATGAGCAAAATTAGACACATTTCTTGGGGAAGGAGAAGTTTGGATGTCAATATTGGCTAAAAACCTGAAGACGATTCGCAAGGAACTGCGGTGCACGCAGTCGATGATGTCGGAAATTCTGAAGGTGGGTTTTCGAACCTACGTCAGGTATGAAGCGGGCGAACGGGATGCTCCGGTTTCCGTTCTCGTCAAAATCGCCAAATTGGGAAACCTGTCCCTGGAACAACTTCTGACAGTTTCGGTGGGGAAAAGTTTAATTTCCCCCGTTCAGACCTTGACCAAAAATTCAGTGCCGCCTGAGGTCAGGATGGTCCATTTTGGCACTGGCCAGATAAATTTAAAAAACCCCACCAAACAGGAATTGCTGACAGTCAATAATTCAGAACGAAAATTATTATCTATTTTTCGTAAAATGGACGCAGGGTTGCAAAAGGAATGTTTGGGCAATATTGGAAAGTCGTTGAAAAAAGTAGCAAATAAGCCCAAGGCAGTAGCAAAAAAATCTGCGCCGAAAAAGAAAACCAGCAAAAAAAAAGCAGTTAAAAAGCTTACCAAAAAAAGACGATAGACAGTTCCCCGTTTGGCCATAAGGGCACCTCTAAAAATGAGTTCTGGGCTACGAGCGGCCCTTATGAAAAGGGCCAGCGAGTTGTCTGACAGAAAAATATCGAATTATTAGAGATCCCCTTGAAATTCAACTGAGAGATAGTATTTGGTGAAATCCGCCGGAGTGACCAGTCAGTGGCAGGGAGTGGTTCTGCTTTGCCTCCTTATCGGGGGAGGGGCGTTGGAGTTTTATGGCAAGATTTTCGAACGCGGTGTGGGTCATTACCTCAAATGGCAGAATCATAAACGGCCGCAACTGGGCAGAATCTGGGAACGGGACCGTGAAGCCCTGGTCGCGCAAGCCAAGATTCAATCCATTCGATCCGGTTTGGATTTACAGAACAATTCCGCTGAGTCCCTGCAAACCTTCAACGAGTTGTTTGAAACGTTAGAACCTGCCTTTCCTCTTCTGGTCACCCGAAAGAAGTTTCTAGAGTTGTATTTCGATTTTCCCGGGCCGTGGTCCGAGCGCATCGTCTCCCCCTATGAATTACTGCAAATCGACGCGGAAAAAAACTGGGAACGGGTTTTTCTGAAACGGTTCGGTCCCTGGATCACCATCGGTTTTCTGGATCTTCAGGGAGTTCCCATTCGGGAAATATTCCTGTCCGTGGACACCCTGTTTGAAGTACAGTCAACACGCACCATCAAGCGCGGTAGTTTGGAGGAAATGGGGTTCCAAAAAGAACGCATTTTTTCAAGAGACCAGGTGGTGTCGATAGTCCAAACGTTGGACCCCGAAACTCAAAAGGCTGTCTTTCCAGAGCCACGATGGTTTCTGGAGAAAGATTATCACGTCACCCGCGTAGGCGTTTCCGACCAAACTCCCCAGTCCCAAAATCATATGGTCTTTGGAATTGAATACAACACCGATTATTATACCGGTGTCCTGTTGATTTCGGTTCCCTTGGAAGTGGCGTACAACATGCTCTCGCAAATCGAAAGAACGGATGGTGACGATTTGACAGGAGAATTCGATTCCTTGACGATCCCTTCCGGAGAGACATTTTGACGACGATCCGTCCTCTGATAGAAAAATTTTACTTCTTTATATTTGGCGTTTTCCTGTTGGCGGTCATTGCCGGCCTTGGGGTTTATTTTGCCCTCAGCAAAGACCTTCCCCGGCTACCAGAAAACCTGGCGACGATCAACCTGAGTCTGCCGACAGAAATCTATTCATCCGATGGAGACAGGATCAAGGTATTAGGCGAACGCCACCCGGTTTCCATAGACGATATTTCCCCCTATTTTCTGAACGCCATTATTTCCGTTGAAGATTCCAATTTCTATGATCATCAGGGGTTGGATCATATTGGCCTGGTGCGGGCGTTTTATATGAATTTTCGGGCCAAGCGCGTGGTTCAGGGCGGCAGTACCATCACCCAGCAATTATCAAAAAACCTGTTTTTTTCCTTCAAGAGAAACTTCGTCCGTAAAATCAAAGAACTGCTCATTGCCCTGCAACTCGAAGCCACGTTCACCAAAGAACAGATTCTCGAAGCCTACAGCAACCAGATTTATTTTGGCAGTGGCGCCTATGGAGTGGAAGAAGCCGCGGACACGTACTTTGGCAAACGAGCAAAAGACCTGACTTTGCTCCAGGGAGCGTTATTGGCAGGATTGCCCAATGCTCCCAACAGCGCCAATCCTTTTTACAATTTAGAGAAGGCTCTTGGTCGAGCCGGTTTCATTTTAAATCGAATGGTGAAGGAAGGGTTTATCACCGAGGATGAAAAGGAAGAAGCAAGGCTTTCCCACCTGAGGCTTTTAACGCCAAAACGTTCCTCGAACCCAAATTTATATTTTGTGGATTTTATTATCCGAAAACTGGAAAAAGATTATGGCAAGGAATTTGTTCATTTTGGCGGCCTGAAAATATACACCACTCTGGATAGCCGACAGCAATCACTGGCCAAGAAAGCCGCCATCTCGCACCTAGAAGCTCTGGAAGCTGAAATGAGTGAACGGGAGTCCAAAGAGCCGTTGCAAGTGGCGTTGGTTTCCGTGGAAAACAAGAGTGGAGCCGTACGCGCCATGATGGGTGGGAAAAACTATTCCCACAGCCAGTTCAATCGGGCGCTATCCAACAATCGGCTTCCTGGGTCTTCATTTAAACCCTTTGTTTACCTGACGGCAATGACGGAGTTGGACTACTCCCCCGCCACAGTGGTGAGAGACGAGCCGGTGGTCATAGACATTCCCGGTACGAAACCCTGGGAGCCAAAAAACTTTGGCAAAGAATTCGCGGGGGACATTATCCTCAAAAAAGCGCTGATGAAGTCTCTCAACGTTGTCTCCGCTAAACTCATGCAGGCAGTGGGGCCGGAGAAAGTGATCGAAACCGCGCGTCGATTTGGCATCAAAAGCCCTTTGGGGAAGAATTATTCCCTTGCCCTTGGGACATCCGGGATTTCTCCATTGGAAATGGCTTCGGCGTACAGCGTCATTGCCAACCTTGGCATTTACAATGAACCCTATTTCATCGAGAAGATAGAGGATTTTCATGGCAATCAGCTATACGAACATTTTTATCAAGGCATCCAGCGGTTTCCACAAAAGGTGATTTATCCTCTGCTGGACATGATGAAAGGCGTTGTGGACGCGGGTACGGCCCGTGGAATACGACGAATGGGGTTTAAACATCCCGCCGCCGGAAAAACCGGGACCACAAACGATTTTAAAGACGCCTGGTTCAATGGCACAACGAAAGACAACTCGGTTTCCGTCTGGGTCGGTTACGACAATAATGAATCCATGTTGGACAAGAGAGGCCGAGGGATAACGGGAGGTCGAGCCGCCGCGCCCATTTGGGTGTTTTTTCTGCAAAAAGTTTTACAGGGAAAAAACACGGTCAAGTTTCCGGTGCCTTCGGGAATCAAATTTGAAACCGTGGATGTCAGTACCGGCAGGTTGGGGAATGAACGTTCTTTGGAGACCATGAGTGTGGCGGTGAGAGAAGAATTGGATCTCAGCCCCTTGCCGGAAACACCTGAAATAATGGAACCGGACGATGAGTTTTCGGCTTCTCCGGACTTGTTTACAATTCCGGAGAATCAATAATGGGCGACTCCTGCCCGCATCTCCTTCCTGCGTTGCAGGGCACTGGAGGGGAACATGTTTCAAACGATTAAATATTTTCTGGTTCGCACCGGGATATCACTATTTCTTTTAATGGTGTTTGGTTTTTTTACACTATATGTGGTGCACGAGATTGCTCTGCCCGGGACGGCGTTTGATGATGGGATGATCCAATGGGCGCTCCTTTGTATTTGCGTTTTCATGGGGTTCTTCGCCTATGGGCAGATCGGCGACCAGCGGTTTTTGAACGCGTTTCATGCTTTGAAAGATGCAGGTCCGCTTTATGACAAGGAAGTGATTGTCCGGCAGTTCGAGAACCTCCTTCGTTTTACCAAATCTTCCTATTTCCTTCCCGGCCAGGCCCGCCGTTTTCGCGGACTGGTGGTGCGCAAATATGCCGATTACCTTTTGTCCATCGGACGGGAAGAACCGAAAGCTCTCAAAATTTATTTGAAAGCATTCTTGCAAAACCCGGAAAACTCAAAGTTTCGCGTTCCCCTGATTTCCATCCTCGATCAAGGGGGCGGCTTATCTGCGAATGAAATAGATTTATTGCTGGTGATGGTGAGAGCGGAAGAGTTTAAAGATGCTTTCATCGTCAATCACCTGGCATCTGTCTTTCTGAGACAAAAAACCCTGACGGGAAAAACCGAGCCGGTGTTTTTATACGCGGTGGAAAATAAATCGAACGATGCCCGTGAAATTTTGCACTTTGTGCTCCCCGTTTTATTGGCAAATAAGCGCGCGGATATATTCGCGCTTCGTTTTTATTTGCGCGCCCTTCCGCTGAATCTGTCGGGAGAGGATGAAATGCGGGACATCCTTGGCAAGAGCTATATAGAAGGTCATTTTGAAGGGATAGACCCTGTCTTGCACGATAGGTGCGGGCAGACCTTTGACACAATGGAACCGGACAGGCAGGCTGGAATTAGGGAAGCGGTCGAAGCAAATCGAATTTCCGGACGATTGAAAAAAATCAATCTTTTCAGCCGGGAGGACAAACAGGATATCAGTCGCTTGAAAGTTCGCCTTGGGATAGAAAAAACAATTTTCCAAAAGCTGGCGGACGGGATTTTCTGGGTCGGTCGTTGGCTCCAAAATTTTGGAAGAAGAATATTTTTCAAGATGATTGACGGGTTGATCCTTTTCGGCAAAGCCCGGCTCTGGGTAAAACTTGTGTCCATCTCAGCAGTGGGCCTTTTAATATTGACTGGATTGGGCGTATTGGAGTGGCAAGCCAACCGGGATGAAATTGTCGCAGACGAAAAGCCCCGAATGCCGGTGGTTGCCCCCTCTCCCAAGCCTGTTGCGACCAAACCGAATAAAGAACATTTCATTCAAATTGCTGCAGTCACTTCGTCCAAACAAGCCAATCAGCTCATAAATTCTCTGAAAAGAAAAGACGTGACAAGGACCATCATCATAAAATCAACGCGGCAGGCGGGAGGCAGTTGGTATAAAATCCGGGTGGGTCCTTTTGATAAAAAAAACAACGCTCTTAAATTGGCCAAACGGATGATGGATGACAAGCTGATAAAAAATTATTTTCTTGTATCAACGCTCAAATCAAAAGGTCGCAAAAAACAAGGTTGATTTATTTCTGCGATGAGTGGATTTTTGTCCAGAGGGGAGGGCACGCTTTGGATTATACGTTCTACAGCGGGGTCATCGATTTACGGGGAATGGAATGACTTTTAAACCTCTTTTCGCCACTTTTCGTTTTTTATTCCTGCTCTTCAATTTAAATTTTAAACCGATTAATTCGGCTTCCAAAGATTCATAGTTTTCTTCCAGCACGCTGTTTGATTTTCGTAGATCGATCACAATTCGGCGAAAATCAATATTTTCACTGTATACCCGATTGCTTTCTTTCAAAAGATCGTAATATTTGTCCTCATAGTTCATGAAGCTCCCTCCTCCCTTTCCTGTATGCGGATTGACATCAATGGGTGTCAAAACTGGCGACTGTGTTATCCCTGTGCTCAAAAAGCGCCTGGCATCAGGATCTTTATAGGTTGGGTTGGGTCATCGCGACATTTTGTTCCTGCACAAGCAAACTGCCTAACAAACTACTGACTTGCTCGTTGGTTCCATGGGAAAAAACATGCTCGATCCGGGTTTTATAATCATCAAAAATTTTCCGATTTATGGGCTCATTTTTTTTGCAGACTTCATAGTGAATCGACGAGATACATTTTGAGATGACCGTTTTTTGCAAGCTATCGCCATTCGTTAAAATATACTCTAAACATTGCTTAACTTCTGTGTCGTTCATCATTTTCCACCCCCTCATCGTTGCCAATTGGAAATGACTTCTTTTTTTGACCGCACAGCATCAATACCAACATCAGTCCATTTAAAAGCCCTGAGTCTCTGGTTATTTATAAAAATTTAAAGGCCAATTATGGCTTATTTATGAATTTCGTTATAGGAAGTAAGTCACATTTTTTCGTGATTGAAACAACCCTTAAAGAATGTCCAGCACCTGCTCAGGTGGGCGACCTGTCGCGGCTTTTCCGTTGGCAAGTACTATGGGGCGTTCGATCAGAATGGGGTGTTTGACCATGAAATCGATCAGGTCGTCATGGGACAGGGCAGGGTTGTCGAGTTTGCATTCGGCATAAATGGCTTCTTTTTTGCGCATCAGGTCACGAGGCGTGAAACCAAGTTGGGTGAGAATTTCTTTAAGTTTTTTTGCGGTGGGGGGAGTTTTGAGATATTCGATGATTGTTGGCGTTTCGCCGTGTTTTTCGAGTAACTCTAAAGTCTGGCGTGATTTTGAGCACCGGGGGTTGTGATAAATAACTACAGACATAGTTTGAATTCCTTATTTAATGTGGCTATTTGCCAGCGTCAAGATAGCCACTTGGCGGGGTCGCTATTTAATCTATTTGATCCCTTCAATCGTTTTCACAATATCCAGATAGACATTTTTTTCTGATATGGAATTAAAACCCGCCTTACGAACATTTTCGACCGTATTCCGGTCGAGGTGGGTTCCCTCCAGAGCGTTGGTGAAGATGGACATGAATTTCAAGCTCAACCCATATATGAGATTTTTACTCATAACATGCTCAAACATCAATATTTTTCCACCCGGTTTCAGAACCCGTCTGCATTCCTCTAATCCCTGGACGGGGTGGGGGACGGTGCAAAAGACGCAGACCGTCACCACCGTGTCAAACGTGTTGTCGGGAAAAGCCAATAGCTCCGCGTTCATCAGACAAAACCGGATTTTACCTTGATACCGTTTCCCTCGCCAGAGGGCGCGTTCCAGCATTTTGGGGCTCAAGTCGATGCCTGTGATGTCGAGGTCGGGCGGGAAGTTGATGATTTCCATCCCCGTGCCGACGCCGACATGCAGAACCTTGCCACGCATTTGGCTGAAATGATCTTGTTGCGCCTGGCCCCATCGAAGCATGTCCCCTTTGCGAAAAAAGTCGAATGATTTGGCGACGCGGTCGTAATTTTTTGTCTGGCTCATGAATTATTGCGGATGCACCAATTTTTTGTTTGAAAAATAGATGACAGTGGATACCGCCACCCCTAAAATTCCCCCGGTGATCCCGATACACTCACTCGGGACACCGCCTTGAGCCGCCACCATCCCGCTCAACATGCCCACGCTCATGGCAATGATGCTGAGCGGAATCATGACCTCGAACGCACCGAAAAAAGGCGCGAGCAAGAGCAGGAAAACAAATTTGAGAACCATGCCGATACCGCCGCCAACTGCCATCGCCAAAAACATATTCCAGCCGGTGGGAATGATCTGGCTGACCGCAAAAGCGATCGTGGCTCCTGAACAAGCGCCAACGAGTGTGTCGATTATTTTAAAGTTCATGGCGTCAGGATGTATAATGGCCCCGGAATTGTCAATGGATTTTCTTCCTCGGAATCAGCCTGAAGTCCCTACAAGGAATCGTTAATGAACTCTCTGGATCTCGATTATCAAAATAGTAAACCCTTTATAACCGATTCCGAAATCCAGAGCCTGCAACCCAACATCGACCGATTGCACCAGGCACTTGAAGCGGGAACGGGCAAGGGCGCCGATTACCTGGGCTGGATGGGTTTGTCATCGAGGACCTCATCGGAAGAGTTAGCGGCCATCGAGCAATCGGCGAAACAATTACGTGACCATTGCGATGTGTTCGTCAGCATTGGCATTGGCGGTTCCTATCTTGGAGCGCGGGCGGCTATATCTTATTTGAGCCACACCTTTTCCAACCAGCTTTCGAGTAAGAATTCCGGCTCGCCAGAGATTCATTTTGCAGGGCATAATCTCAATTCCGATTACCATGCGGATTTGTTTGATTTGATTGCCGACCGGGATGTTTGCCTGAACGTCATCTCTAAATCCGGGACCACCACGGAACCTGCGGTGGCGTTTCGTTTGCTAAAAGACAAGCTGGAAAATAAATATGGCAAGGAGGGAGCGAGAAAGCGCATCGTCGTCACCACCGATCAGACCAAGGGCGCGTTGAAAAAACTCGCCGATGAAGAGGGCTACACCACTTTTGTGATTCCCGACGACGTGGGGGGGCGATATTCCGTGTTGACGCCGGTGGGCCTGCTTCCCATTGCTGTTGCGGGGATTGACATCCGCGAATTGATGGCCGGAGCCAAAACGGGCGAAACGGTTTGCAAGGCGCATTCGGGGTTGGATAAAAACCTGGCTTATCTTTATGCGGGCATACGGCATCTGATGTACACCAAGGGCAAAACTTTGGAGGTTCTCGCTTCGTTTCATCCTTCGCTGTCTTATGTGCTGGAATGGTGGAAGCAATTGGCGGGAGAGAGCGAAGGCAAGGAGTTTAAGGGAATATTTCCAGCCTCCGTCGAATACACCACCGATCTGCATTCGATGGGCCAATGGGTGCAGGAGGGCAACCGCATTCTTTTCGAGACATTTCTGCTGGTCGGCGCGTCCCGCAGGCAGTTGGAAATCCCCATGTTTGATAACGATGGCGACGGATTGAATTATCTGGCGGGGAAAACCCTGGATTTCGTCAATGACAAAGCTTACAAAGGAACGGCGATGGCGCATAAAGAGGGTGAGGTTCCCAATATGACCCTCACCGTCAAAGATCGGTCCCCATACGCGCTTGGAGAATTGTTTTATTTCTTCGAGCGAGCCATTGCCATGACGGGCTATCTAATGGATGTGAACCCTTTCGATCAGCCGGGGGTGGAATTTTATAAAAAAAATATGTTCATGCTTTTGAATAAACCGGGATACTCGAAAGGATAATTACATGGCAACTGTCAGTCAAAAACTGGATGACCTTTTGCATCAGCTGGCTTATGAGGAGATTACGGGCGACAAACCCGTTTCTTCCAGCAATGAATTGCTGGGAAAACTGACTGCTTTGGGAAGCGAGTTGTGGATCGATACCGGCGACCTGGAAAAAGCCCAATTCATTTGGAAAAGTGAGTTGGCCGCCCTGACCACCAACAACACGCTGGCCAATCAAGTGGTGCAAAGCGGAGTCATGGATGAAACCATCCGCGACACGGTGAAAAAAATGAGGATAGTCGGCGCGAAATTGAGTGATGACGAAATGGTCACGGAAATAGGCTTTGTCATCAACTGCAAAATCGCCTTGCGGCTGGTGCAGGCGTTCAAAGTGAAGGTGAGTGTCGAGCTGCATCCCGCCATGTCGAGAGACATTGAGACATCACTGGCCTACGCCAGACGCTATTACAAAGTCTGCCCGGAAAAATTCATCATCAAGATACCCCTCACCCCGGAAGGGTATCTGGCTGTTCGGACGTTGCGCAAAGAAGGGATGCCCATCAACTTTACACTAGGATTTTCCGCCCGGCAGAATTATCTGGCGGCCCGGTTATCAAACCCCACTTACGTCAACGTGTTTTTGGGGCGGCTCAACCAGGTGGTGAGTGACAATAGGCTGGGCAGTGGTGAAATGGTGGGCGAAAAAGTGACTCTGGCCACCCAGGGAGCTTTATGGGATCTCAGAACGGAAGACCCCGATGTGACCACGAAATTGATCGGCGCCAGCATCAGAAACGGCAATCAGGTGGCGGCGCTTGCCGGATTGGATGTGTTGACCATTCCCCCGGCGGCCATGGAGGATTTTTTGAAAACCGGCGGTACTCAGGAATTAAAATGCCATGTTTCCGATGACATCACAGCGGGGATCGATTCTGGCAATCCCATGACAGGGAAATTCGATGCGTTGTGGGAAGTGTCCGATTCTTTTAAAAAGTTCGTCGATTCATTGTTGAGTCAAGAAGGTTTGGACTCGATGACCGGAGATGCTTTCAGGGCTTTTTGCGACGAAAATAAAAGCGATTTGTTCCATCCATTTTCTGATGCGGAATTTGACACCATCACCGAACACGGAAAAATCCCCCGGCTTGAGGCGTGGCCCGATACAATCGCACTGGATGACCTGATGACTCAATCGGCGTTGCAATCTTTTGCCAAGGATCAGAAAGCTCTGGACGAAAGAATCCGGTCTTTCATTCAATAAAATTCTGCCTGAGATTGAGGGAACGATGATTCTTGCGGCTGATATTGGCGGAACCAAAGTCAACCTTGCTTTGTTTCGGCAGGAAAATAACCATCTCGAACTGGTGGAATCGGCAAAATTTGAAAGCCGGAAATATTCCGGACTGGAAGAAATTCTGGATGAATTTTGTCAAAAAAAACATCCCGAATTGGAACGGGCGGGTTTTGGCATCGCGGGACCGGTAATAGACGGCAAGTGCGATGTCACCAATCTGCCCTGGGTGGTCGATGTTGAAAGTTTGAAAAAGCGTCTGGGGTTGGAGTCGGTTTGGCTGATCAACGATCTGGCCGCGATGGCTTGTGCGGTCCCTTTTTTGCCAGAGGCGGAGCTTCACGTATTGCAGGGCGGGCAACCGGAAGAGGGTGGTCGGGTAGCTGTTTTAGCGGCAGGGACAGGGCTTGGCGAGGCGTTTCTGCTTCCCGATCAAAGTGGACGCTATCTGATACTGGATTCGGAAGGCGGGCATTGTGATTTTTCTCCCCGGACGAAACTGGAAATCGAACTGCTCCTGTTCCTGACCGAAAAATTTGGCCGGACCAGTATTGAGCGTGTGCTTTCCGGGCCTGGGTTGCATAATATCTACCAGTTTTTATTGCAGCGTCATTCATTTGAGGAACCGTCCTGGTTGACTCAGGAATTACAGGAAAACGACCCCGGTGTCGTGATCACAAAAAACGGCCTTGAGAACAAATCACCTGCCTGTCATAAAGCGTTGGAAATGTTCGTGTCTCTGTATGGCGCGATCGCCGGCAACCTGGCGCTTCAGCTTCTTACTCGTGGCGGTCTGTATATTGGCGGCGGCATTGCGCCGAACATCCTTCCCCTGATAAAAAGCGGGCTGTTCATGGAATCGTTCCATTCCAAGGGACGGTTTACGCCCTTCATGCGCGAAGTTCCCGTCAAAGTGATTCTGAACGACAAAGCATCGCTTATTGGGGTTGCTCATTACGCGCTGGGAGATAAATTCGCCCGTTGATGTCCCCATTAAGAAACGGTATGATATCCGGCTTGTGACCCCCACTAAGTGGGGATGATAAGCCCCTTGCAGGGGAGGAAAAGTTTAAGGCTCAGCTCGCTCGGCTCACGAGCCCTGAAAAACTAGAAACCCCATAGTCCGGCGCGTGAGCGATAGGACTTTATGTGATTTAAGGAAGAAGATCAATGGACAGCAAAGTAAAGAAAGTCGTTTTGGCATATTCGGGCGGGTTGGATACCTCGGTCATCATCCAATGGCTCAAGGAACAATATGATTGCGAAATCATCGCGTTTTGCGCCGATGTGGGGCAGGGGGAGGAGTTGGACCCGGTGCGGGAAAAAGCCATGGCGACAGGAGCCGCCAAGGTTTACATCGAAGATTTGCGGGAAGAGTTTGCCCGGGATTTTCTGTTTCCCATGTTACGGGCCAACGCGTTTTATGAAAACAATTACCTGTTGGGAACCGCTATCGCCCGCCCTCTGATTGCTAAAGAGCAAATCAGAATCGCGACCATGGAAGGGGCGGATGGCGTGTGTCATGGGTCCACAGGAAAAGGCAACGACCAGATCCGCTTTGAGCTGGCCTACCAGACTTTGGCCCCCCATATTAAAATCATCGCTCCCTGGCGGCACTGGGATCTCACCTCCCGGACGGCCCTCATGGATTACGCCAAAACCCACGGCATTCCCGTTCCAGTCACCAAGGCCAAACCCTATAGCATGGACCGCAATTTATTCCACATCAGTTTCGAGGGCGGGGTGCTGGAAGACCCTTGGTATGCCCCGGATGAAGACATGTTCCGGTTGAGCGTTTCTCCTGAAAATGCGCCGGACAAACCCACCACCGTGGAAATTGAATACGAAGCGGGCGATCCGGTCGCGATCGACGGCGAGCGCATGAGCCCGGCCAGTCTCTTGGCCCGGCTCAACGAGTTGGGCGGGCAAAACGGCATCGGGCGAATCGATATTGTGGAGAACCGGTTCGTCGGCATGAAGTCCCGAGGTGTCTATGAAACGCCGGGAGGTACGATTCTGCATGTTGCCCACCGGGCTGTTGAGTCGCTGACCTTGGACAGGGAAATCATGTACCTTCGGGATTCCCTGATTCCCGATTACGCCAAGGCCATTTACAATGGGTTCTGGTTTTCGCCCGAACGTGAATTGATGCAGAAAACCATCGACGAGTCCCAGAAAAATGTTTATGGAACCGCGAGACTGAAACTATACAAGGGAAGTTGTACGGTCACGGGAAGGAAGGCGGATCAATCGCTTTACGATGAAAAAATCGCCACCTTTGAAGAAGACGACGGTTACCGTCAGGACGACGCGGAAGGTTTCATCCGCCTCAACGCTCTCAGGTTGAAAATTTATTCCGATACCTATGGAAAAAAATAAATCAAAAGCCTCAGTATATCGCGACTCATATTCTTTAATTTCTCCCGCACTTGATTTGTTCTTTTATTCAGAGTAAATTTTTAGAGTACCTCCGCCACGCGGGAGGAAAAGAGAGCAGACGTTTGTGGTATCCTCTTCATTAGCTTTCATGCCCCTGTGGTATTTTACCATTGTCTTCATGCCCCGAAGGGGTAGAAGGGGTACGTTTCATCCACAAATCCAGAAAAACTATAAGTTCATAGCGAGTTATTTTTGATCCAGCCCTCAGGCTGGTCACCTTTTGAAGACCCCATAATTAATGAATTCGATTCTTGTCGTAGATGATGAAAAGAGTTTGCGCGATTTTCTAACCATCATGTTGGAAAATGAAGGCTACGCTGTGGAAACAGCCAGCAGTGGGGAAAAAGCCGTCAAGCTGATTGTTGAAAAGGAATTTGATCTGGTGCTCACCGATTTCAGGATGAAAAAGGCTAACGGCATCGAAGTTCTGGAAGCGGTCAAGGAACACACCCCCATCACTCCCGTGGTTCTGATGACGGCCTATGCCTCCGCTGAAACTGCTGTCGAAGCCATGAAGAAGGGCGCTTACGATTATATATCCAAGCCATTCAATGTTGAAGATCTTCAACTCACCGTCAAAAATGCCATCGAAAAAAAGGTTCTGGCCGATCAAAATCAATACCTGAAAACCGCGCTGAAAGATAAATTCGGGTTTGATAATTTTATTGGCAGTAGTCCCGCCATGCAGAGAATTTTTAATTTGATAGAAAAAGTGGCGGACAGCAACGCCACGATTTTAATAGGAGGGGAGAGCGGTACAGGGAAAGAACTCGTCGCCAAGGCCATTCACTTTAATGGTGCCAGAAAAAATTATCCATTTATTTCCATAAACTGTGGCGCGGTACCTGAAAACCTGTTGGAAAGCGAATTGTTCGGCCATGAAAAGGGAGCCTTCACAGGGGCCGACTCTACCAAAGTGGGGCTGATGGAAGCCGCCAGTAAGGGCACGTTTTTTCTCGATGAAGTCGGCGAAGCGCCACTCAGCATTCAGGTTAAATTGCTCAGGGTTTTACAGGAAAGGGAAATAATGCGTCTTGGTGGAAGTAGCACCATCAGTGTCGATTTGAGAATTGTTGCCGCGTCGAATGTAAATTTAGCCAAAGCGGTCAAAAATAAAACTTTCCGCGAAGACCTGTATTATCGATTGAACGTCATTCCCCTCGAAATTCCTTCGTTGCGCGAGAGGGTGGAAGACATCCCTTTGCTGGCCGCGCATTTCATCACCAAGTATAATGAAGACCGTCAGGATGAAAATAAAATTCAGGGAGTGGATCCCGATGCAATGAGTTTGATGGAAAAATATTCATGGCCCGGCAATGTGCGGGAGCTGGAAAATGTGATCGAACGGGCGGTAGTTTTAGAGACGGGAGATACGATCGACGTTTCCAGTTTGCCTGAATCAATCTCGGGCGCTACGGAGCCTTCTTCAGAGATGACATTGCCGTCGACCGATCAACCGTTAGATTTAGAAAAAACTCTGGATCAGATCGAAAAGAAGATGCTCAGCGGGGCACTGGATCAATCCAATGGAATCATCAACAAAGCCGCCAAACAGCTGAACCTGAGTTTTCGGTCTATGAGATACCGCATTCAAAAACATAAACTCAAGGGGAAGGACGAACCAGAAGATTGACTCCAGCCCCTTACTTCGTTCTCCCCCCTGTCTTAGACGAACGTCAACTTCTTGAAAAATTTCACCTCTATTTTAGAGTCAATATGAACGGTCAAAGTCAGCAAAAAATTATTTTTTCTTTCAGGAAGACTTTTTTCAGACTGTGGTTGATCGGCTTATTCTTGGTGGGTCTGCCTCATCTGCTTTCTGCGGACCCTTTGGAGAGCAAGTTCAACTTGACGGAATCTTTCCAACAGGCGGAATATTATTTTCATGCAGGAGAATTAGAGAAGGCCCGCCCGCTTTATCAACAATATTTTGACGGCCATCCCAGGGGAATAAAAGCCAACAGGGCTTTATATCGATTGGGGCAATTGGATCAGGCCAATCGGTCTTTTTCCACCGCTCTCAGGTATTACCGGGTTTTGATGGAAAAATTTCCCGCAAGTTCCGACCGTGTGCGCTTTCTGATGGGAGAGTGTCATTACGAGTTGGGCCATTATCCCGAGGCGGCGGAGTTGTTCCGTAAGGTGGCGGGGACGCACCCGGATATAAAGTTGCGATGGAAGGCATTATTCTATTTGGGAAAACTTGATGAAAAAAAGTTTGATTATTCCAAAGCGATGGACAAGCTGGCCCGCGTATATTCTCAAAACGAAAACCGGGAAATCAAAAACCTTGCCCAAGGAAGCATCGAAAAAATAATCGATGAAAACCTTTCCGAAGAAAACATCATTTATTTAATCCGAAAATATCCAAGCCGATATCCTGCCGACCTTTTACTCCTCAAGTTGATTTCAATTTACAGAAACCAGAGAGACATCGCTAATTTTCAAGCACTGTCCGCTGATTTCATTGCCAAGTTTCCCAAGCATTCTGAAAGACCCACGGTATTGAAACAACTAAAACTCCTCGAGAACAATGCTGAGGGAAAAATTCGTGTGGGAGTGGTTTTACCTTTGACGGGAAAGCGCGCTGTTGTCGGTCAGCAGGTATTGCAGGGAATCCAACTGGCTCTCAATCAGCTGGGTCTTGCGGCCAAGAAAAAGGTGGAACTGGTTGTTAAGGATTCTGCGTCCGGGACGCCATTGACCGATATTATTGAAGATTTGGCAGGGGACCCCAATGTGGCGGGTATCATTGGTCCGGTTTTAAGCGGAGAGATCAAGGCCATCGTTCCCATTGTTGACAAGTTTCAAATCCCCGTGTTCACGCCGACAGCTTCTTCGGAAGGGCTTCCGAGTTTAAGCCCTTTTATATTTCGGAACGCGCTCACCCGGAAAATTCAGGCCCGTTTTCTTGCGCGGTATTCGATCAATCGGTTGAACCTTCGCCGTTTTGCTATTTTATATCCCGTGGAAAGCTACGGCATTGAATTCACCAAACTCTTTAAGAGTGAGGTGGAATCATTGGGGGGCGAGGTGGTCACCACAGTGGCTTATGACCGAAAGCAAACTGATTTTCGCACACAAATTTTGGAACTGGGAGGAATACCCGATAAACAGTTGGAAAAACTCGCCAGAGATAACCTTTTAAATGGGGTTGCCGATGCGGGTGTTACCGGCGGGCCGGGAAACCTTTCGCGCCCGGTTGTGGACATGGGGCATTGGAATAATGATGACATCGAAAATTTTAAAACTTCGTTGGAATTGAATTACGATGCTATTTTCATTCCGGGTTTTTATGACAAAGTGGGCCTCATCGTTCCCCAATTGGTTTTCTATAATATTGACGACGTGGTTTTATTGGGAGCCAATGGTTGGAATTCTCCCAAATTGGTTAAAAATGCAGGCAAGTATATTAAGGAGGGTTTTTTTGTGGACGGTTTTTTTGCCGATTCCAGCAGGCTGGGAGTGCAAAAATTTGTAGAGGCTTTCAAAGCCACGTTTGGAAAGGAACCGACCCTGCATTCGGCGCAAGCTTATGACAGCGCAAATATAATGATCCAGAGCATTTTGGAGGGATCGGATAACCGCAACAAGGTCAAAAAACACTTGAATGGGGTTAAAAATTATCCTGGAATTTCAGGGACGACCACGCTTCTTCCTGGCGGAGATTCTGATAAAAAAATATTTACTTTGCGCATCAAAAATCGAAAAGTCCAGCAAATCGATTGAACGCTTGAAACTCATCTGGAAAAGGTGAGTCTGTAAAATAAGTTTCATTCCACGAGCGCTATTTTTCCTGCCCCAATCAAAAGATTTCTTCTTCCAGAGGCGTGGTCATTTCCAGGCCAGATTCCAGTTCGTCTTCATCGACCTCTTCATCAAACTCATCCATGAAAGCCTCGAACCGTGAGCCCGGTTCTCTGAAATTGGCTTTGTCTCCCGTTTCCGGATTGATCTTGGTGAAAACGATATCCTGGGAAATGGGGAAGTCTTGTTTGGGCATATCTTGAAGCACAAACTTCATATAGTCGAGCCAGATGGGGATGGCCGCCCTTGATCCTGTTTCATTGACACCCAGGGGTTCGTAGTTATCTCTGCCCACCCAAACACCGGTCACGATTTCTGGCGAGAACCCGATAAACCAGGCGTCCACATTTTTATTTGTGGTCCCGGTTTTCCCCGCGATGGGCCGGTTCAAAACCTTGACCTTTTTCGCCGTACCGTTTTGCACCACGCTTTGCATCAGGCTGGTGATCGTGTAAGCCAGGCCGCTTGAAATCGGGTTTGTGACTTCGGGTTGTGCGGAGTAAAGCAATTCTCCGCTTCTATTTTCGATCAGACGCACCGCCGTAGGAGCAATTCGTTCTCCCCGATTGGCAAATGCTGAGTAGGCGGAGGTGAGGTCTATCAGCGTCATTCCCGAGGACCCCAGAGAAATAGATAAATTTTTTGAGAGGGGAGACTTGATGCCAAGATCGCGCGCCATTTCAATGGCTCGACCCACGCCAATTTCCTGAAGGAGTTTTACCGTTACTATATTCCGGGAGTGGGTCAATGCCGTCCTGAGAGAAGTGGGTCCGTAGAATTTTTTTTCAAAGTTGACGGGTTTCCATTTCTCAAAGGCGTCTATTTTCTCTTTGAAAATAATAGGGGAATCGATGATGATACTCGCCGGGGTGAATCCTTCCTTGAGAGCAGAAGCGTATATGATGGGTTTGAAAGCCGATCCCGGTTGACGGATGGCTTGCACCGCTCGGTTGAACTGACTTTTAGAGAATTTGTACCCCCCCACCATTGCTTTGATATGGCCTGTTTCCACTTCCAGGCTGATGAGACCCGCTTGTACTGACGGCTCCTGTTCGAGGCTGAGCGACCACCGCATGTCCTCTGTCCTCGGCCCCAGGATTTTTACAAGGATCAGGTCTCCGGGAGACAACGCCTTTTTTGCGCTGGCTATTTTTGCCCATCGTCCATCTATATGAATATTGGGTTTTCTTGCCCAGTTCATGTCTTTGAGTTCAATAATGCCTTCGTCATTTCCCAATCCGACCAGGACATCGTCGTCCGTCACCTCAAGAACGGCGCCTTTCAGGGTGTCGCCTTTTTCTGGGCCGACATCTTCACCTTCCTTAAAGCCATTGAGTTCGCGAAGAGTGGCTTGGATAGTCAAGGGATTCTGAGATAAATCTACCGTCCCCAAGGGGCCGCGATAACCATAGCGTTTGTCGGTTATTAATAAATTTTCGCGAATGGCTTGTTGGGCCACTTCCTGATAATCGATATCCAGGGTCGTGTAAACCCCCAATCCTTCCCGGTAGATCTTTTTGCTTCCGTAGGTCTTTTGAAGAAACTGCCGGATGTATTCCACAAAATAAGGGGCCCGGTTGAGCATGCCGGTGATTTCACCCAGATGGAACTCTGCTTTCTGGCCTGCTTCCAATTACGCCTGGGTGATGAACCCAAGCGTCGCCATTCTCCGAAGAGCGTGGTTCCGCCTTTTTTTAGCCCGTTCGGGATATCGGTAAGGTGTGTAA
>CAYPQH010000002.1:0-5579 GCA_964412825.1 uncultured Nitrospinaceae bacterium
ACGCTGGTTTTTCAATAATGCACGCGCCGGAACAACAATATAGAGAGGAGGCGACAAAAAGTGACAAAGGATGAATTGATCAATAGTGTTATTAAAACTTGTAAAGATCCAAATTTATCAAAACGGTTGACAGGAGATGTACTCGACGCGGTTTTCGAAAACATTTCCAAAGCAATCAAAAAAGAAAAACGGTTTGCCTACCCAGGTTTTGGAACATTTACCGTACGAAACCGTAAAGCCCGGAAAGGCAGAAACCCGCAAACCGGAGAAGAGATCAAAATTAAGGCCAGCAAAACCGTTGGCTTTAAACCCGCTCCCACATTAAAGACTTCACTGTAACAGACTCATTTAAAAAATATCAGATTCAGAAAAACCGCCTCTTTTTGGGGCGGTTTTTTTGTGCCTTATTTCAAGGAATACCCCGGAAAAACAGGCCAGACAACCGTTTTAGGGGGCTATCAGTTTATAAGACAGGTCATGGGTTTTCAACTCAGCCGATAACCTGGCGCTTTCTTTTTCCGTCGCGAAAGCGCCCAGGAAGATTCTGAATTGCGGATTCAAAAATTCTTTTTCGCTGAAAGTAAACAGCAAAGGGGAAAAACCCAAAGATCGTAAATTGAGGATCAGGGTTTCAGCCTCGTTCTCTATTTCAAACTCTCCCATCATAAATGTATACGGGTATTTTACGGGGATCGCGTATCTGGAAAAAGCATATCGTTTGAGTTTCGACGCGAGTTCCTCAGCCAGATCCATGCTGGAAAAACGCCCCACATAAACCCGGAAAATTTTTCTATTCCGTGAAATGTTTATTGGAAAAGAATATGCATTGAACCCCAATCGTCTCAATTGATTCACTGCCTGGGTTGCCATTGGATAATCGAGATGACTGGAAGCATGAATGACAAACGGTGTGGAAACCGTTCTTTCCCTGGAAAAAATATCTTCATCCTCTGCCAACTCCAAGTCACCGGACCCATGTTTCTCCAGGTATTCATTGACTTTGAATTTTTCCTTGAGAATTTTCCACGCGCCGTCTTCCCAAACAACACCGATATCCTTTCGACCGTAGCTTTCCATTTTCCCAGAAGAAAAGCTTTGTCCGAATGAAACCATCGTCTGCCCTTCATTCAGAACTAATGAAGCCTGCTGGATGCGCAACTTAACCTGATTGTGGCGGATAAACATGCGTTTTTTCAGGAATCGTAAATCCGCAAAATCCCGTTCCAACTGGCTGGAACTTTGATTGGCAAAATGTTTCAGATGTTGGTCCAGGTCCCCTTTTTCCCAGGTTTCTTTCCAATACCGAAGCATTTCAAAAATCATTTTCTTTTCATCTTCACTTTCGGATGGAAGCGGGATTTCCTGGCTCGCCCCGGCAAAGACTTCATTTTCCACGCCGGAAAGTTTTTTACGGATCAGTTTCCACTCCTGCCACTGACTGTTAAGAACATCCTTGGCCAATCTGGATTCAATCTCTTCAAGCCGTTGCTTGAGGTTTTCCAGACTCAACCGGCTTCCTGCCCGGACTCCATTCATGTTCCCATGCAAAAAACTCCCAGGGTTCTCCATCCAAAGCGCTACCGCAACGCGAGCGGCATCCGCCCCCTCTATATTGAGTTTTTTGGCAATGGAGAAAAGGGTCTCTCCCTGGGCCAAGGGACCGTAGCCAAGCCCAGGGGACGATACGTTTTCAACTGGCTTCGGAGCTGGTTCTGGGGCGATTGTCGTGGCTTCTGAGGCAGGCTCCTTTTCCGAAACTTGGGTCATCTCCGGGGGAGGTTCCACTTGCAATTGCGACGGGGCAAATGGCGGCATCTTGTCCGGGAAACGTTTTTCGGAAACCCAGGTCGCGCCAGGAAAGAAAGAATCCCGACCTCTCACTCCTTTCAATTGTGCAGGGGGTTTAGCCATCCACGAAGGAGCATTGACACGAGGAGGTATTCCTGGAGGTTCCTGATCATCGGCAACTTCAGAGGTGACAAAGCCCTCCTCTTTCGCCAACAATTCTTGCGGAGATTCCATCGAAGCTGTGGACTCCACAGCCGCACTCCCTCCATTTAATAAATCCACTTCTTCTTTTTGCAGGGGGGGAGTTGTTTGGGGTTTTTGTTTTTTCGGCTCCTGAACATTTAGCGCCAGATTTTGTTGAAAATCCACCGCGACTAAATAATTCTCCAGCACGGTTCCGTCATTGAAGGTCCCGCTGATGATCAGATTAAAAGAGGGGAAAAACAATGGCCTTTTAGAAATCACCCGAATGATTTTTCGGCGTTCTTTAGTTTCAATGGGAACCACAATTTGCAAATCGTCAATAATTCCCGGGCGCTCCAGCTCAAGACGCTGGTAATCGGCTTTGTCTCCGATTTTAACCTGAAACTCGCCGTCTTCTTCAAGTAGAACCTCAAGCTCCGCGCTGAACCGCTCACCGAACTTACTTTGAATATCGATTCCCTCAAAGGAAAAGGCAAAGCAATCGGTCGAACTTCCGGCAAATGCCAATCCGAGGACCAAAAAAAGTGACCACACGGGCTTTACCACTCGCGTCCATATGGTTTCAGATTGAATAGATTGCAATTTCAATTCAACAACCCTGAGCTGAAAAAGATGGTGGGTTAAATAACAATCCGCTCCTGCTGGATATCACAAATAAAACCAACTAATAACGGAACTTTAATTCACCCGGTGTTTTCGGGAGGCTTCTTATTTTTTTATTTTTCTTCGGGCTTTTCTTAATTGCTTGATTTGGGCTTTTTCAAATTTCTTGTAACTTCCTTTGTTCGCCTCACTCGGGTTTCTGGTTTTGCGATGGTAATTATTCGTGACCCAGTTTTTCTCTATATAATGGCAAGCCTTGCATTGTCTGGCCCTTCTGAAGTAAGGCCTTTTATAATCGGCTCGGACCGATCTCACATGCTCGACAGGATCAAAATTTTTATGAATATGACAGCTTTTACAATAATCATTAATAATATTATTATTCTTTACCGCGCTGAATTTCCCATCGAAGGCGTCTTCAATACGCCGTTCGGCGCACCCGGCCATCACAACAATCAAGAGCCCCAAAAATAACAGACAACGAATTTTATTAAATCGCTTAGCGCTCATGAGGTTCTGCCCGTGGGAACGGCCTGGGCTCCTGGACGGAGGGAATTGGCTATCAACTTGTAATTGCATTTCAACCCGGGAAAAGATTTTTGAGATGGCGCGAACTGAATACCATAATACTGTGGACGGGATGAAAATTCAAAATACACTCATCGGTAGTGGGCCCTGGTTCATTTTCAAAATATGGGTTGCCATGAAAAATTCTTGGTGATGACACCAGGCTTATGCATATTGTCAGGTTTTCTAAATCCAACCGGGACGACCTGCCGACTTCCTTTTCGAGCAAGCAAGTGAACTTTCATGTTCCACACCAAAAAAATTTCTACCTGCCAAATTAATGTACGGCCCATTTAAATAACTGGCTGAGGACGAATCATTTCGTATTGGCTGATCACTCTTTTGGAATATTTTGTGGGTTTGCGCCCTTTTCTTAAATATCTGGACAATCGGGTAGGACCATGATTATAAGCTTCCAGTCCTAAACTCAAATCCCCGAAACGTTTAATCAGTTTATCCAGATAATACGCACCCAGCGCAATGTTGAAGCCCGGATCATATAAGGTGGGTTTGCCCTTCCATTCGCGTTGGGTTTCTTTAGCCAGGGCAATTGCTGTTGTGGGCCGAATCTGCATCAATCCCAATGCACCCTTATGGGATCGCGCCCAGTTATTAAAAGAACTCTCGGTGATAATGAGGGCCGTCAACAAGAACGGATCATAACCATATTTTTTGCTTTCACTGACAATCAGATGGGCGAGCTGTCCTCTGAACTCCGATGCCAGTCCGGTTTTATAATTCGCAAGAATCCGCACAACCTGATCTCTTGCCTTCGCTTCCTTTTGAGCCCTTAAAAATTCCGGCGTTGGCGGATTTTTTTGAAAAACCCCATCCTCGAGTTTTTTCGCCGCAATGAAATAAGGCGATAATCCCGGCACGTAATTGCTTGACCCCTCTATATATAATCCCAAACAGGATATAGCGAGAACAACAGGAAGAATCGACTTAAAGACCTTGGAATAAATCATCAAAATGTATTGGGTTGGAATGAATAATTGAATGGAGCGTTGTCACATAAACTTTTGTCGGGCCAAGCCTAAATCAAAAGCGAACTGATTATAATGGAGTCGCTTTTGCTTGTCAATTTATCTACCAAAAGTAAAAACAAGGGGTTAATCAAAGCTCAACGCCATTTTTTCAAGGGATTTTGTTGAAATCCTGTAAAAAAAAGGAATATAATGAGGCGTTGCCCTAACTTAAAAAAAAACAACTTCTTATGAAAATTGTTTGCCCTGAATGTCAAGCGGCTTACGAAATAGACGTCCCCGATTCTCCCTCCAAAAACTTATCGGCAAAATGTGCTGTTTGTAATACCAAGTTCCCTATTAAAAAAAGGGCCTTGGCAAAATCAAACCCTGCCGATGATTCGATGATCGGACCGCATCTCGCGCAAATAGACTCAGGGTTAGCGCCGGACTCAACCGATGATTTTCTTTCCGGATTACAAGAAGACCTGGAGAGTTTTGCAGAACCGGACCCCCTTCATGGAACATCAACAGATGACAAAACTCTCGATGACTATCTGGACCAACTGTTGACAGAAGGGCTTGGCGAGTCAGGCCAAGGAGCTTTGGATGAGTTGGAACCCCAGCCTGAGACGGAATTAGCCGCAACAGCTTCTGAAATCCCTTCCGAGGATGATCTGGACCACCTTTTCGATTCCCTCATTGAGGAAGAAATAAAATCTCCGGTTCAAGAAGAAGAAGAACCTGAAGGTTTGGACATCGCACCTGAAAAAGATCAAGAAGAGGCTGAACTCGACGCCCTCCTCGATGAAATTATACTGACCAATCTTGATGACGAAGATGAGCCAAAAGCCGAGCTTAACGAGACCGAACCAACCGCTATAGATTCTGAACCGCCCGCTAACGAGGTAGAAGAAATTGACGCGCCTGTCTCTGACCTTCTGGAGGACACGGAACAGGAAGCCGAAATACCTGAACTGGAAAATTTTTCTTCTGAAGAAAAACCATCGAGTGACGTGACTTCGCAAGAGGACTCTGAAGAAACTCCTGAAGATCCCCAGGAAATTACAGACTCTGCGGTCGTCGAACAACAGGACGATGAAAAAAGCGACGAAGACTCTGAGGCCAAAGCCTCCGAAGATCAGGAAGCTTTAAAGGAGACTGACGACAAAGAACCCGTAGCCGAACAAAAAGAAGACGAAAAAAGTGATGAAGACACTGAGGCCAAAGCCTCCGCAGATCAGGAAGCTTTAAAGGAGACCGACGACAAAGAACCCGTAGCCGAACAGAAAGACGATGAAAAAAGCGACGAAGACCTGTGGGCAGAAGCCTTCGCCGATCAGGAAGCTTTAAAAGAGACTGACGACAAAGAACCTGCAGCCGAACAAAAAGAAGACGAAAAAAGTGATGAAGACACTGAGGCCAAAGCCTCCGCAGATCAGGAAGCTTTAA
>CAYPQH010000002.1:5679-10565 GCA_964412825.1 uncultured Nitrospinaceae bacterium
ATGAAAAAAGCGACGAAGACCTGTGGGCAGAAGCCTTCGCCGATCAGGAAGCTTTGAGCGAGGCCGACGACAAGGAACCCGCAGCCGAACAGAAAGATGATGAAAAAAGTGATGAAGACACTGAGGCCAAAGCCTCCGCAGATCAGGAAGCTTTAAAGGAGACCGACGACAAAGAACCCGTAGCCGAACAGAAAGACGATGAAAAAAGCGACGAAGACCTGTGGGCAGAAGCCTTCGCCGATCAGGAAGCTTTGAGCGAGGCCGACGACAAGGAACCCGCAGCCGAACAGAAAGATGATGAAAAAAGCGACGAAGATGGCGACTCAGAGGAAAAATCCGATGAAATGTCAAAGGCCGTTGCTCCAGACGAGGAAGAAGCCGAAGAAGAAACCCAGGAAGAACCCGATCAAGCCGAAACGGAAGCGACTATAGATGAGGCAGTGGACTCTGATGAAGACGCTGACCCTGTCGAGGAAGATGAGACCAATGAATTTGGTATATCTGAATCAGACTATGACGATGATGACGACTATGGAGAGGAAGAATCAGAATTTTCTCCCCCTGCAAAGAAAAAGTCTATCTTCTCGCTTCCTTCCACTCGAACGGGAAAACTTATTTTTGGAGGGAGTGTTCTGGCAGTCCTGTTGACGGGCGGAGGCGCTTATTTTGCGTTACAAACCCTTGCGCCCCCAGAACTCACGCAGATGGGAAAAAACACGTCTGAAGTTCCCGAAGGTCTGCAACCAAAAGATCTTAAGGAGAACCCGGCGTTCCAAAATCAAAACGTGTCGGCCCCGGCCGAGCAACCCAACCCCGCACTCAACGCCGCTCTTGGCGCAGGCGGTTCCACTTCTCTTGACGTGGGCACGAAAAACTCCAATTCCACCAATTCTTCTTCAGATGCAGAAAACGCAGGTGTCAGTAGCGGTCTTGTCGCCGCGCTCGCGCCAGGCAACCACGCGGTGCAATTAGCCACTATCATGCCTGTGGCCTACAATATTAACGACATCCGGGTATTGAGCTTCAACCTTGAGGCGGAAATGTCCGATGCTGAAAGTGCGCAAGTCATTCGGGAAGCCCTGCCCGTGTTTGAAAAAATCACCGTCACAACCGTTGAACAACTCATGGACAAGAAGTTCTTCAACGATATTCTTTACGTGAAGGAAAAGCTGAAAAAAAATCTTCAGAACAATTTCAACAAAACCCTGGAAGGCGGGGGCCGGGTAAAAAAAATCACCTTTAAGGAGTTTACTGTTCAATAACTCCTGCTACGTAGGGAAGGAAGCCCCTTACAGGGGAGGTAAGTTTAAAGCTAACGTTTTACCTTAGCTTCATGCCTCGTAGGGGTAGGAGAGGTACACGAGCCTGAGACTATAGGCAAGCTAGATTCTTGACCATCGCACATTAAGACTGGGTCCAGCCCCCAGGCTGGTCCACTTTAAACTCCATCAACATTTCTTTTATTTTCCCCAACAAAGGCTTAAGACCCTCCCCGGTAACAGAAGAAATGCCAAAAAAAACGGGGTTCAACTGAACCATGCGTTCTTTAAAAGCCGCAACTTTTTTTTGCGCCTCGGGGTCATCCACCTTGGTGGCGACAAGAATTTGCGGTTTGAGATAAAGTTCCGGGCTGAAACTTTTCAACTCGTTTTGAATGGCGTGATAGTCCGAGACCGGATCACGGGTGTTGATTTCGGAAAAGTCCAGCAGATGCACTAGAATACGGGACCGCTCAATATGCTTGAGAAATCGGATGCCCAGTCCTTTTCCCGTATGCGCCCCTTCAATCAATCCCGGAATATCCGCCGCCACAAAGGACTGATAATCGTCCACCTTGACCACTCCGAGCTGGGGAACCAGGGTGGTGAACGGATAATTGGCGATTTTTGGCCGAGCGTTTGAAATACGTGAAATCAGGGTGGATTTCCCGGCATTGGGGAACCCAATAATCGCTACATCGGCGAGAAGTTTCAGTTCCAGAAATAGGTTCCGTTTCCCCCCGGCCTCACCTGTTTGAAATTGTCTGGGCGCACGGTTGGCAGAAGATTTGAACCGCGTGTTTCCATTGCCACCTTTGCCGCCCTGGGTCACGACAAATTTTTGCTGGGGCTCTTTGAGATCAACCAGCAAGTCCCCTGTATCCGCATCCTTCACAAGGGTGCCGACAGGGAGTCTGATCAGCCAGGGTTTTCCGCTCCGCCCGGTTCTGTCTTTGCTTCGTCCTGCGCGACCGTCTTCTGCTTTGTATAATTTCTGGTAGCGTAAATCTATGAGAGTGGACAAGTTGGAGTCTGTCTCCAGAACGACATCACCTCCATTGCCGCCGTCCCCGCCATCGGGCCCGCCTAAGGGAATAAATTTTTCTCGCCGAAAACTACAGCATCCGTCTCCGCCTTTTCCGGCATGGATAGAGATGGTCACCTGATCTACAAACATGAGATTTTAGCCCGAAAAGGCATTTTGGGTTTCTGGAAATCGAAGGGAAGGCCAAAATAATGCGGAACAAAAAAACAGACCTTGATTGTTCACCAAGGCCTGCTCAAAAATACCGTTCCTCGAGGGAAAGCAATTTAACTAGCGGAATAGACGCTGATTTTTTTTCTTTTCCGGGTCAAGTGTTCAAACTTGACAACCCCTGGAACTTTAGAAAACAAGGTGTAGTCGCCACCAATGCCAACGTTGTCGCCAGGATGAAAAGAGGTTCCGCGTTGCCGGACCAATATCTCCCCTGCTTTCACCAGTTGCCCGCCATATCTTTTAACGCCCAGCCGCTTGCCAACGCTGTCTCGGCCATTTGTTGTGCTTCCCTGCCCTTTTTTATGTGCCATAAAGTTCCTTAATTTTTCGAAATATCGATAATTTTAAGCCGGGTGTACAATTGTCTGTGCCCGTTTTTCCGACGATATTTTTTGCGACGCTTTTTCTTGAAAATGATAATTTTTTTGCCTTTCAGTTGCTCCGTCACCTCGCAAGTCACGGTACACCCTTCAAGCAAAGGCGTGCCCGCCTTAATATCGTCGCCTTCGCCAATCATCAAAACTTTTTCAAGAGTGATGGTCTGGCCTTCTTCCTGGTCAATTTTTTCAACCTGGATCACATCCCCTTTGGCAACTGTATACTGTTTCCCGCCTGTTGAAACCACTGCAAACATGTTTTAATACTCCAAAAATCTTATCCGAATTTCACCATTTGTTTGGTCCAACCGGACCGAATGATGAAGGAGGGGTAACCGTTGAAAGCCCAGTATGTTAATTAATTTTTCCTGACTTGTCAAGGGTTTCGACCTTCTAACCCCCAAAACCCCTCACTGAAAGCCTAAACTTCACCCGAAAGCCTAAACTTCACCCTGTAAAAAACCACTCCAAGTTCCTATTCGCCGGGAATTGTTTGCCGTGGATATTGCATAGGCTCTTGATTTTATTATTCAAAATGATATAAGAATGAAGGCTTTCAATCAATCCGGCGGTAACTCAAGCAACTCATATGTCCCTTAAAGACAAGGAAAAGTGGAACCAGAAATATCAGACCGCCGAATACGCTTCCGGCAAAGTTCCATGCGAGTGGTTGGTAGAAAATGCCGATTTATTGACAGGAAAAGGCAAGGCTCTGGACATCGCCTGCGGGGAAGGCCGTAACGCGGTTCTTGCGGCCTCCATGGGATACGAGGTGTTGGGAATCGACATTTCCGAGGCGGGAATCCAGAAGGCTCAGGCTCTGGCCAGGGAAAAAAAGTTGTCCATCGACACCCTGGTCACAGATTTGGACGATTTTGAGTTCACCCAAAATGGTTTCGATCTCGTCCTGTGTTTTAATTTTCTGGATCGCAGGCTGTTTCCAGGTATCTGCGAGACTCTCAAACCGGGGGGCCTTGTTTTCTATGAAACTTTTAATCTGGATCACCTGAAACACACTTCCTTCAAAAGGCAATGGGTTCTGGAATACAATGAATTGCTGAACCATTTTAAAAATTTTCGCGTTCTCAGATATCGGGAAGTGGACCGGGATCAAAAAGGTTTCGCCTCTATCGTCGCCCGTAAAATGGATGAATAAAATACAATGACCGATCGGCAACGACCTTCTTTTTATTTAAAGACTATTTGGGCGATGATTGCCATACTCCTGATTCCTGGTTTTTTTCAAGGATGCGCCACGACCAAAGAAAGAAAGCTGGAAAAGGAAGGCCTCACTTTGATCTACCGTAGCCAAGCGCAGGCGGGCCCGTCCATTCACAAGTTGCAACTGAACCACCCCATAAAAATTTCGGAAGCTGATTTCAGAAACCACCTTTATTCGCTTCAATACGAGGAACTTTCCCTTCTAGGAAAAAAGAAATACACGATTTCCCTGACCGACCTGAAAGACACCACCCAAATCCTCACCAAAGCGGTCAATCACATGCCTCCCGATAACATTCTTGTGTTCGATTTGGAAACCTCCAGAGGAAGCACCATCGGCGAGATTTTCAGAACAGAAGATAACCTCAATTTTCGTTTCCACTCCATCAAGGGGGTCAAATTCTCCAGTGGAACATTTGGAAGAGGAGGCATTGGTTCCACTTGGCGAATGGTTCCGGTGAGTGGACAGCGCTATCGGGTGACCAAAAAATTACTGGGAACAAGCACTCAGGAAAACTGGATCGTCGCAAAAATGATCCTGCCAAAAAAATCCCGCAGGCTTTCTAAAGGACAAGACCCAAAAGTCTCAAAGATGCCAAATGACACAGCGCCAACCCCCTCGGCTCCTGCCACCCCATCTGCCAGAGACAATCAGGATCTGGAAAAAAAGTTACAGTTTCTGAAAAACCTCAGAGATAAGGACCTCATCGACGATGAGGAATATGAGATAAAGCGGAAAGAACTGCTCGACAGCTTTCTTTAGGTTTAAAC
>CAYPQH010000002.1:10665-43172 GCA_964412825.1 uncultured Nitrospinaceae bacterium
AGGAATATGAGATAAAGCGGAAAGAACTGCTCGACAGCTTTCTTTAGGTTTAAACGTTTAAACGTGGATTGCAGGCTGTGTCAGACGTTCTCAAGTCCCGAGACCGTATGAGGCAACGAATATGATTCCTTTTCGCATTATTTTACCGCAGCTTCAATCAGACAAATTCTATGATTTTCTTCGTCAACAAAAACTCCAGAAATTGGTATATCAACCCTTCCATTACAATTGTCAGATAAATGTTCCCATGCAGATGATAAGACCTCATGCTCTGAGTAATATTCTGGAAAGCCGAATATCATCTTGAGAAAACTGCTCAATTTCATTGATTCATTGGGTGCGTTTATTTTGTCTGGGAGGTATTTAATGATGCAGCACAGTTCAGGATCATTTTCATCTATGACAATTTCAAAAATGGGATTATCGATTTTTTCGCAAGTTTTGTATTCCTTTTCATTTTTAGGCATTTCAATGCTTACAAAGTCATTTTTGGATTCATCAAATTTTCTAAAACGCGTTGCCACCAAAATATAATTGCTGTATTTTTCTTCATTCAAATTTAGGTCTACAATCAATTCTTTTAAATGTCTCAACATTAAGGCTCTTTTGGGAAATTAGATTTCAGGTTTACCCGTAGTGATTATGCGCAGGATTCTTTTCTCCACGAACAGCATAAATAATACGTGAAATAAATTTCTAACTATGAATTCTCACACGATGCACGAAAAAACCATCCTTCTAAACGCCCACTTTGGGTCGATTCCGCCCATTTTATAACAGACACTGTTTGTCCGACTTAGTCGTAACGACTCACTTATAGTGATAAACAAACTTTCATTTCCTGGCTTCTTTACTGAGTATTTCGTCAACCTTATCCATCAAGTCATTTCTTTCCTGATTGGTCGCGTCGATTTTCCGCTTTAGCTTAACAATCTCGGAATCGGGGAGGTCTTCTCGCCTGACCTCGTCTTCCAGATGCCAGCACCGGATATTTCGCAATGACAGTTCACTGATCGCTTGCCCCAGTTCCTTGATGGTATCGGAAGGTTTGACGTTTTTGTTTGCATACATCTTAATTTTTTCATCGCGGATTTTTACTTTGCCTTCTAAAGCGGCGGCAAAATATCCGTTGATCTCGTTCATCAGGTCCTGACTCTGTTTGAGAACCAGTTCGCGTTTGGCCTGCAATTCATCTTTTTTTGCATCCGAACCGGTTTTTTCTTCCAGCAATTCATCCAGATGCCAGAGCCTGAGGTTTTTTATTGAAAGTTTATCGACCAGACTTCCCAATGTTTCCGCCATGTGATTTTTCTTCTCCCTAAAATTTTTCTCCCCGCGTAGCGGGTCAGCGTTTTCGAATACAATAAATTCCGTCACGCACGGTCAGTAAAACGGATTCCACGCGGGCGTCGTTTTTTATTTTTTCATTGAACTGGTGGATGGCCTTGTCGCTGGCATCCATGGGATTCAACACCCGGCCGCTCCACAATACGTTGTCGACCACAATCAGCCCGCCCTGACGAATCATCGGCAAAATCACTTCGTAATAGTTCCCATAGTTTTCTTTATCGGCATCGATGAAGGCCATATCGAAAGGGCCGGAAAGGGTTTTTAAAGATTCCAGAGCGGGGCCTTCCAGCAAGGTGATTTTCTTGCCATGTTCACTTTTAGCAAAAAACCGTTTAGCAAACTGGATGGCGATAGGATCGACGTCGCAGGTGAACAGTTCGCCATCATCGGGCAAGGCTTCCGCCATTGACAGGGACGCATAACCGCCGAAGGTGCCGATTTCCAGAATCCTTTTGGCCCCGATCAATTGCGCCAGCATTTTTAAAAATCGCCCCTCGATCCTGCCGGTCGTCATTTGCGGAATTTCCAGAGTTTCGTAGGTTTCTTTTTCCAGTTGCGCTAAAAGATCCCCTTCGCTGCCTGTGTGTTCGTGGGCGTAGTTTTCAATGTCTTCATTTATAAAATCCATTTAACAACTCGCAAAAAATTAATTGCTGTCATCGCGAACCGCTGGAAGCGGTGTGGCTTTGGTATTTCACCTTTGCCTTTATGCCCGGCACGGGTAGATCCAGACATTCTGGATTGCTTCGCTATGCTCGCAATGACGGGAAAATGACCTCTCAAAAAATTTTCACCCTTCCCATCTGCGTTCATCTGTGGTTCCAACCATTCTCAATAAGCGACGATATTCTCGTCGATTTTTCGCCACCCATACCAGGTGGCGACGGTCTCCAGAGGGTGCCATTTCTTGCCCAGAGAACGAATTTTTTTTGTCGTTGGCCGACTCTTCATACCATACAATTTTTGGATAGCGATTTGCAGTCCTAAATCCGCCACCGGCAAAACGTCCATCCGGTTGAGGGAAAAAATAAGAAACATTTCCGCCGTCCACTGGCCGATCCCGTAAACGCCGGTCAATTGTTCGACAACTTCCTCGTTACTGAGAAAGGGCATTTTATGCGGGCGGATGGTTTTAAGGGCAAAATGCTTGCCCAAATCCTTCAGATAAGCCACCTTTTGCCGCGACAAACCGGCTCCTTTCAAAGTGGACTCGGGCATTTCCAAAACAGTCTGGGGCTTGGGGGCGTGACTTTCGAACAACTGCCAGAACCGGTTAGTGATGGATTCTGCCGCCTTGACAGATATTTGCTGGGAAATGATGGCTTTGCATAGAACCTGAAAATATTTCCGGTTTTTCTTCAATCGAAACGGCCCGACTTCCCGAACCAGCTCTGCGATCACAGGGTCGCGTCGGTCGAAATGTTGCAGAATTTCGCGCCGACTTGGGAGTGTTTCTTTTGACACCGTCTCATTCTGTCCTCCGGACATCGGTCACCAGTCCACCTGTAAGGCGCTCAACTGTTGCAGGTGGGGTGAGGCTTTGATCGTCTCTTTGGCGTTCTCGCTTATGTGACTTCCATACAGGTCCAGAGTCTTCAGGTTGGAAAGCGCTTTACAGTCTGCAAGTATTTCCGCCGCTTCATCATTCAAGCCATTATGGGCAAGTGAAAGCAGGGTGACCTTGGAAAGTGCGTCTCCCTGACAAAGAAGTTCCAAGCCTTCGACCCCCAGTCGGGTTTTTGCAAGATAAAGTTTTTTAAGGTTTTTCATACCGGACGCCCGACTGATCGCCTCGGCCCCTCGTGGACCCAGGGGATTGCCTTTTAAATAAAGAATTTCAATTCCAGCAAGGGTTTCGGAATCGGCCAAGGCTTTGAGGCCATCCGGCCCAATGGAATTCCACTGCAGGTAAAGTGTTTTTAGGCGTTTCCAATGGGGGGATTCCGCAAGAACACTGGCTCCCCGGTCGGTAATTTTATTGTAGCCCAAGGACAAAGACGCCAGCTTGAACAGACAGGGTGAATTGGCAAGAACCTCTATTCCCGCATCGCCCAAATAGTTTTTATCCAATTGCAATACTTTAACCTTGCCAATTCGGGCATACTTCATCAGGTCTTCCAACTCCTCGAGAATGAGGTCCTTGTCATTCAAATCGAGTTTGAACTTGGGCTCCTCACTTTCCTCTGCATCAGTGAAGATATCGGCTTCTTTAAGAACCATTGCCGTGTCATCGTCTGGCTCATCGGCTATCAGCGACATATTGTTATGGATCAGACTTTCGAATAAAGGGCTCAGCATTTCAGATCCACTTTTTATTTTGAAAAAATTTTATGATCGCCATAGCGGTTGCCATCGCTTTTGTATTGGTCGTGTCGCATGTCATATCGGCGGCTGATTGATATTTGGGTTCCCGCTCCGCAAGGATAATTTTTTGTTCTTCTTCGAAAGACAACCCTTCCTTGAGAGGAGGACGGTTCGGGTCGTTCTCAATCCGTTTGAGCAGAGTTTGTAAATCGGCACGCAAAACAACCGCCCGCCCCTGCTCTTTCAGACACGCAATATTTTGATCGTCGAGAACGACGCCGCCGCCGCAATCGATCACGGCCTCCCGCTCGCTCAAGGAAACTTCTCGAACGATTCGGGATTCGATCTCCCTGAACTTCGGCCAGCCCTGTTTTTGTACAATTTGGGGTATGGGCAGTCCGGCCGATTTGACTATTTCTTTATCGATCGAAATCAGTTTTCGTTTGAGTTTTTGAGCCAGAATTCTTGAAACAACCGATTTGCCCGTTCCTCGATATCCCAGCATTATAATATTCATAAAAAGAAACTTCCCTGAACCTATAAAAATATTTCCAGGTATAAAATGCCCGGCGACCCGACGGGCTCATCGGTGAGAGAACACCGTCGAAACTGCTTCAAATGAGCGCGCTGATTTTCAGCAGGTTAGAGTATAAAGTTACGGGATGCAATCGAAACATGGCCCGATTTTGATTAATATGTATAGACAAAATCCGGTCGAAACGGGTTATGCTATAATTTCTAGAAATCATTAGGCAAATGATTTCGACACAGATATCCCCGAACCCTTTTTTGGAAGGATCTTATCGTGAAGATTCTATTTAACCTGGTGGCATTGACCGTTGGAATTTTTTTCCTCTCTGCAAATGCCATTTGGGCGGAAGACGCCCCTGAAACCATAGCGCTTAAAGACGCATGTGAAAAGGGTAATGGAACCGCCTGCTTCAAAGTCGGCGAAAGATACCGCGTCATAGAAATGGACAATAAAAGTTCTATCTCCTATCACCTGAAAGCCTGTGACAAAGACTATATTACGGGGTGCACCCATGCGGGTATCTTGATTCAAATGACGGGAAAACAATACAGCCCGCAATGGAAAAGGGCCGCTAAACTATACACAAAAGGTTGTGATGCGAAATCTGATAAGGCCTGCTTCAACCTGGGTCAGTTGAAGTATAGGGAAGGACGGCAATCCGCGGCTAAAAAATACTGGAATATCTCTTGTGAATTAGGCAACCAAATTGCATGCAGTAATTATAAAAGAATCAACAGATAATTGACTGGCCCACTATGAAAAAAACACAAACGATTAACTGGGAAGCCTTGGTCAATGACGGAGAAAACTACGGCGACACAAAGGGAAGTTTTTCTCATGAAGAAAAAATCATTTTTGAAGCCATAAAGGACAATACGGTTCTGAAAATCCAGGACAGTTTTCTATTCACCCAGAGAGGACCGGCCACTGCGGAACACGGAGAAAATTTAGCCACCTTGATCGCAAATTTTGAAGCGATTAAAAAGATCAAAACTTTGATTCTCACCCACAATCATCTCGGTCCTGAAGGAGCAAGAATTCTGACCGAGTCTGTTTTCCTTCCTAAAATCACTTATCTGCACCTGGGTTCCAACCATCTGGGCAATGAGGGAATCAAATTCATTGCCCGGTCGGAAAAATTTTCCGAAGTCAAATTGTTGAATGTGGAGTGCAATGGCATCACCGCTGAAGGCGCGATCGCGCTTGCCCAGTCGCCTGTGTTTTCAAAGCTGACCTCTCTCAATATGGTGGACAATCGGATTGGGGACGAAGGAGCTTTGGCGATCGCCGATTCGGATGCGCTGGCAAACCTGACCTACCTTCATCTGGGAGGCAACCGGATAAAATCTGATGAGGCAAAACGGGCGCTGAAAGAATCTAAAAAACTCACTCAATTGGAAACCTTGAAAGTTTTTTGATCCTTCTCCCGACTCTAAGGATCTTCCGGACGCAGTAGTTCCGGACGCGAGTAATTGACCAGGTCCGGCGTGGTTTCCACCCCTTCCCTTAGCATCAGGACTTTCAGATTTTTCAAAGTTTTCGTTTCCGAAATCGCCTGAGCCCCGGCGTTGCCAAAGGAGTTTCGTCCCAGGTAGAGATGGGTCAGGTCAGTGAGAGTGGTCGATTCTCCAATGGCCCTGGCGCCTTCGTCACCGATCAAATTCTGCCCAAGCCTAAGCACGCGCAACGAAGAAAGTTTAGGCGTCGCGGCCAGGACTTTAATGTCGTCATCCTTCAGTTTATTTGCGGACAGGTTCAGTTCCTCTAATTGCCCGATCACCCGCCCTTTTACAAACTCCTGGATACCAACGCCATCGATGTAGCCTCGCTCCAGTTCAAGTTTTTTAAGGCTGACCATTTGTTCGGTTTCTCCAAGCGCCTTGACGGTTTCATTGCCTATCTCATTCCACCCGACATCCAAATGTTCTAACGTGTTGAAGTTTTCAGATTTGACCATTTGGGCGACTGAAGCGTCTGTCAACTTGTTATCGGACACAACCAAAACTTTGATTTTTTTCAATGCCAATTTCGATGTATCCGCCATTTCCAATAAACCCTGATCGGTGATGTAATTGACAGCCAAATACAATTCCTCCAGACTGCTCAGTTTTTCAGACTCGAATAGGGTCTTCAACCCCTCATCCGTAACTTGATTGTCGGACAAGTCCAGAATTTTCACGCCTGCCATCTGGTCCGACCGGGAAATGATTTGGACCTCATCGAGCGCCAGATACTTTCCGGTCAACTTTAATACGAAAGCATCTTCCTTGAGACAAGCCTTTATAGTTTCTTCCAGCTTGGCGGTTTTTTCCTCAAAGGTTGGCCCATCATCATTGTACTCGGCGTCTCCGCCACGAATAATCGCCATCAAAAGCTCCTGAAATTTATCTTATTAAAACTCCCCCTACGAAAGAGAGATTTATTTTATCAAACCCGAGTTTTAATTATCGCCCGTTTGGACTGACAAATAAAACCACGAAAAACGCCAGACACTCTCTTCAGCGCCAAAATATCGGCAACCCGAACTATCATTAATAAAAATTAATCACAGGTTAACAGGTTTTTAATTTTTATTTTTTACAATGGTTCATCTTTTCATTGCGTAAAGCAACTGAAATCCATTCAATGCAAATCAACAGGAGGCACACTCGCTATGGTCATGTTCAAAACTCTGGATATTCGAGGCCTTTCATTTTTCAATGCCTTTCAGGCAACATCCAAAGCCTTTTCCGACATCAAAATAAACGGCGCTTTGGAAATCATTCTGGATCGTAAAAAAAACTTCACAGCCGCCTTTAAAACCTGGGCTAAATCCAAGGGCTATAAAATATCTGACATAGACGACGACCACCGTATGGTCCGTCTGTTCATCAAAAAGGGTAAACCCATTATAAAAAAATAATCCCGACAACTCGATAACTCGTCAACCTTCAATCTTTTTTGGCATGAGAATCTGCTGGACCCGGGTCCCTGTTTTTCTCATAAATAATTCGCAATCCTTCCAGGGTGAGGAAGGGATCGATGACGTCGATGGATTCGGTTTGTGACGCGATCCATTCGACAATCCCTCCTGTCGCAATCACCTTGGCCTTTTTACCCATTTCTTCGCGAAACTTTCGCACAATGGCCTCGATCATTCCAGCGAACCCGTGCACCGCTCCCGATTGAATGCTCTCGGCGGTGGATCTGCCGATCACCTGATCGGGAACGACAAGTTCCACGCGCGGAAGCTTGGCCGCGTTACTGAACAGAGCTTCCATGGAAATCTGCACACCTGGGAAAATGACACCGCCCAAATATTGCCCTTTTTGCGAAACCGCGTCAAACGTCGTGGCTGTGCCAAAATCGACGACGATGATCGGCCCGCCATACTTTTCGAAAGCGGCAACTGCATTGACGATCCGGTCCGCCCCGACTTCCGCCGGGTTGCGGTACAATATCGAAATTCCCGTTTTAATACCCGGCCCCACAATGAGTGGATCGCAATCAAAATATTTTTGCGCCATTTCTTTCAGGATTGGAATCAGGGGCGGTACCACGCAGGCGATCACGATATCGTCTATGGTCTCCGTATCTACCTTATTCAGTACGATAAATTCTTTGATCAGGACCCAATATTCATCTGCAGTCCGATTCCACTCGGTACGAATCCGCCAATGGGTCAATAATTTTTCACCGGAAAATAACCCGATCACATTGTGGGAATTTCCGACATCTATCACAAGAACCATAAATGCTCCGTTAGAATATTTTTTTGCTCTGGGATCAGCCAGGGTCGAGTTTGATGTTTAGGAGTTGCAAGACCCAAAATATCAAAACGTAAAGAAGTTGACAACGGGGAATCTCTAAAAAGACTGTAAATATCGGAATAAACCCGATGGGCATACGTTGCGAACCGTTTTCGGATATCCTCATGATGAAATCGGCTGGGCTTAAAGGTGTTATAATAGAGAAACAAAAAAGCACTGGAAATTATTTTCGTATTAGAATGTCCATGCAAAAATTCAACTTATTTTTTTAAAAGGTGATTCATGGTGGAAGATCAATTCCATATTGAAATGGAGAGTATTGAGGATTTTTTGATCGAAAAGTCGGCGGACAACTCTTTTTGGGAAGGCGTCAGTAGTGAAGAGGTCTCTAATAAGGTTTTGAACGGACTTTCGGATGCAAAGAAAAAAACATTTTTAGGAGTCGTGCGTAACGGCGGAGCCTTTAAATTGGGAGATTATTTTTACCGCATCAAAGCGGGGGCATGATGAGGCTGAGGGGTTGTGACGCCTGGCTGATGGTCAACGGCAAGGGAGCAAAATAATCTCCGTCCATTTGAGCAGGATCGTTTTGGTCCGACTTTATGGTAACGCGATTCACCGAATTCAGTTGTTTCCATCCCCGTTTGGCTTTTCGGTCCCGCCACACTGCCCACAGACCGCTGATAAGGCCAGATTGGGTTTTACCGGGGATCAGAGAAACCGTGAAGCCCGGTGATTGTAAATTTCCTGCAGGAGCCAGCGCAAATTTCCCTCCATAAAGAGAACTGTTGGAGACCACGACCCACGCCGCCTCGTATTCGACGCCATCGACCTCAACAATGAGCCGGGCAGGAAAATTAATAGAAATCTCTGCCAGCCCCGCCACCACATAGGCACCCTTACCGATTATTTTTTTCAGGCTCGATGAAACTCCAGCCACCACCCGGCCATCAAACCCCGCTCCCACCATTAACAAAAAAGCCCGCTCGTTCACTAACCCGACATGTATCGGCCGGGCAGGGCCAAACGCGATGGTCCTTGCCACCTGCTCCGGGTCTTTTTGAAGATCTATTTCCATCGCCAACAAATTGACCGTTCCTAAGGGAATGATGCCTAAGGGAGTTTCTGCTCCCAGCAATCCATTGGCCACTTCGTTGATCGTGCCGTCGCCCCCTGCCGCCACTACCGCAGAGTAGGACTCCTGCCCAATGGCCTCCCGGCACAAGGTCTCCCCATCGCCCGGTCCTTTGGTTTCTCTAAGAACAATCTGGACGCCCAACGATTCCAGATTTTTTAAAGTTCGCTCCAAAAGGGACGACCGCGATCCGGCAATGGGATTATAAACCACCAGCACTTTCTGCCTTGGGGTTTGGGTTCCTTCGTTTATTTCGACTGGTGTTTCCATATCAGTTCGGTGAGACAAAATTAAAATCGGGCTCCCGCTTTATTGAGGAGGTCAACCGGGGCAGTGGGTTGACTGATGCGGGGTAATCGCATTCATGGGACACGCCCACCAAATGGTTTTTAAGACCCAATTGACAAACGATCTCTGTCGCTGAGGGCAATAAACTGACAATTCTCATAATATCTCTTGGAGTGATTTAACACATTGAATTATTTACTATTAAATTTTTCAGAGCCGCATCCCACGGGCTGGTTTTACGGCTGACAACTCAATCGAAGTTCCCACCCCATCGCCCTTAAAAAAGGATTATAGTAAAGAAATTGACAGAAAATAAAATTAAGGATAGATTAATTAAGCTCAAATTATATTTAGAATGCTATTAATTCAGCTTGGTACAGTCCTTTATATTGTGGAGACTGTAGGGGGTATTTGTGATTTTAAATGGCTGGCAAAATTTTTTCATCACAAACCTCTTTCCAGTTTTTGAAAGTTCAGGCAGTGCTATGGAAATTATTGCGTATATCGTGCTTTTTGTTTTGTTCCCCGCTCTGATCTATTCCTGCAAAAGAAGTATCGACCACTGCCACGCCGAATTAAAACGTCAAAGTCACCTGTTGCATAGCCAGACGCAAACTATTAGCGATCTCAATATCTGGATGCAATATTTCGATGAAAGGTTGATCAAACGCGAAAGCACGTCTCCCCATACCAATGGCGAACCAAAAACACCCTCTTCTGTTGAAAAAAATCATACCACACAGGCCATTTCCCCAGAAAAACAGGAGCCTTCCCCTGACCATTTAGACCAATCCAGTTTCCAGTCCACTCCGGTTTCCATCTACAAAAAAACCATCTGATCTGATGAGAACCATCGTTCGGCAGTTTCAAAATTTTTCACCACGCGAAGTTCAGGCGGTCATGAAAACACTTTTTTAGAAACCCCTTCGACAATGATTCGGCCCAGCATTTTTCCGTCAACCGAAGGCGCATTTTTCCAAAGATATTCCTTTACTTTAAGTACCGCATGTCTATCATCAATGGCGTTGATAAAGATGCTGAAGTCTTCGTCTATTTTAGGGTTTTCATTTTTGATCCGTCCCTGGACCTTAAAACAGGATTCTTTAATCATTTGATCATCAGTGCCAGTTTGATTATTTTCGACCCAGATTATAAACTTTTATACATTCAGAAAGAGCGAGTGATCGCCTCTTTCAAACATCCTTCGACATATTACAGGAATATTTCGATGTTGGAAGATTGGATATTAAAACGAATAGAAGTTGAAAAATCCAAGGAAAATCTCAGCGGTGCGGATCTCAGTGATGCCAAACTCATCAAGGCAAAGCTCAGCAATGCCAATCTCAGTTCTGCCGATCTCAGCGATGCCTATCTCATTCAAGCCAATCTGGTGTCTGCCGATCTCAGCAACGCCGACCTGTCCAGAGCCGTTTTGACCCAAGCCGATTTAAAAGAAATCAACCTGAGCGGGGCAAACCTCACAGACGCTTATCTGATTGAAGCCGATTTACAGGGAGCCGATTTAGAAGACACCGAACTATTGGAAGCCCATTTGAACGGTGCCAACCTCCAGCGAGTGAAAAACCTGACTTGTGAGCAAATTGAGGACGCATACATTGATAAAAACACACAACTGCCAGATTATCTGGAAATTTCCTGGACCACTGATGACACATTTACATGTAAAATTAACTCCTGAAGAGAGGTAAGCCTGCGACTCCCCGCTGGAATATCATCCCTTTTGGGGTTATCTTATAGATGCGGCCAGCGTAGCGCTGGACCCAATATCTATGTGCCGTGGGTTTTTAAAGAATTAATATTTCCCCCATAATCCCAGAGGCTCGTGAGCGCAACAGGCGGGATAAGCAACGGAAAGAATATCACAAATATCAGCCTCTCTTTTCCTCCCCGCGTTTTGGGGGCGGTTAAAAAATGAAAAGGAATTATGTCTGATCAAGAACTGACAAATAGAGAGCGGGCGGAAAAGTCCAAAAAAGAACTTCAAGGCACCAATTTCAGCGGTACCGATCTTTCTAGCGCCGATCTCAGGCGGGGGAACCTTGTCGATGCGAACTTGACCGGAACCAACCTCACAGAAGCCCGGCTAAGCTACGCCGATCTCACTCAAGCCAACCTCACAAAAGCCACTCTTTGTTACGCTAAACTCAGCGACGCCAACTTAAGCGGGGCCAACCTGACCGAAGCCGACTTGACAGAAGCGGACTTCAGCCATGTCAAATTTGATGATGCCGATCTCGCATCCACAAAGATGGACAGGACCAACCTGACGGGCGCAGATTTACGAAAGGCATTGAACCTCACATGCGAACAAGTCGAATCGGCCATCATCGACAAAAAAACCAGGTTTCCAAATTACCTGGAAGTCACCTGGCCATATATTGGGCGGCATGGACCCAAATTTCTTTGCAAAATCAGAACTCAGGAACAGACCGGAAAGAAAAAGAAAAAAGTTGATTTCCATTACAGCAAATTGAATCAACTGGGTTAGAATAAAGACTGGATAAACAGTCGAAGCCGCATCACCTCTTTCAATCATCGCGATGGTTGATGTTCCATTAACCCGGAAACCTGAATATGTCCCTGGAAATGAATCCACTTTATTGTAAAAACGTTTTCTCCAAGGATGAACTCAAAAAATCAAACCTCATCGGAAAAGATCTTTCTTCCATGAATCTGATCCGGGCGGACTTGAGCGGAATCAATCTCAGCAAAACCAAATTAAAAGGCGTCAACCTCATCGACGCGAACCTCAGTGGAGCAAACCTGAGCGAAGCAAACCTTGTTCGCGCTGTCCTGATCGGGGCAAATCTCAGTGGCGCAAATCTCATTCGCGCCAATCTGGTCGCCGCCAACCTCCTTGGGGCCAACCTCACCGACGCAAAAATTTTCAAGGCCGACTTCCTCCGCGCCAACTTGATGGGAGCCAACCTGAAGAATGCCAACCTCAGTGGCTCCGATTTGATGGAAACAAATTTGACCGGAGCGGATTTTACCGGGACCATCCTAAGCGGCGCGAACCTGACCGGAGCAAATCTGCGTTTTTCGACCAATCTTTCAGTGTCAGAAATTCAATCCGCTGTTTTCAATAGGAAAACTCAATTCCCAAATTACATTCCCATTCTCTGGACCTCCGACTCCACCTACGAGTTCAAGGGGCCGGCCCATCGATTAGTAAAATAACCAGGGGTTCACCCTCTATTTCTTCATTTCTCTATCAGACTCGTCGCGAGTTTTCTTAGACATCTTATTTCAGCTTGATACAATTGTAAGAGATGAGACGCTTGGTCGAAGAAATCCCGGTCGCCTGCAACCACTGGCATGAATAGCATGTCCACGCCTGAATTTAAGCGATCGTTGTGTCATTTTTTACAACTTCAGGCGTCCCTTGGGCCAAGATCAGACACTCTCAAAAACTCATTCTCGCATGAGTATCCGAATTGGCCTGAAAAGTCAGGAATTATTTTAAAACATTCCACTCTCAGTTCAACGGCATGAACCCTGCAACGCAGTGGTGATTAGGAAGTTAACAGGAAAGGCAAAATATGAAAAAATTCTATCTTCTTATCTTGCTGGTCACCCTCTTTCTCCCAGGCAACTCATGGGGGTCCGAATGCATTGGTTTTGAAAATATGGCCGTTAAAATTCTCCGGCAGGAAGGTGCCAAAGTGTACATTGCCTGGAAAGCCAGCGTGGTCAATAAATGCAATAAAGTAGTTTCGGCAAAAGTACAAATACAGCTGGTCGGCAATAAAAGCAAATCATTAGGAAATGGCCGTCATCAGGTAAACAAATTGCTCCCCAATGAGACCCGAGATATAAAAAATGAAAAAGCCCTGCCTTCGGAAATTTATTTCAAAATAAAGGGCTATTATTTCAAAGCTCGCGAAATTCCAGCCTCTTTGGACTAATTTTTAAGCCTTTCTTAAATTGTGATCGTTCTCTGCCCCAGGCAAACCTCATCAAAACGCCACGTTGTTTTGTCCCCCCTACTCCTCTATGTGACAATACTGTGACTTGTTCTCGACAGTTTCGAGACACCGATTTCTTAATCTGGTTGAACGTTTGGAAGGGATCGTTTTCCTCCAGACAAAATTATTCACCGGATGAGGATCGACGGTCATGGCTTTCAGAGAGATCAACACCAAAAATAAAAAAAGAAATGAAGAGGCGTTAGAACTCTTGTGGGAAGACATTGAAAAAGCGATCCTTCAATCTCCGTCCGTGCGCTTGTCTCTGACAAATTATCAGGCGGTCCGTCAAATCAGTGGATCTCTCAAGGATAAAATCATCCTGAATATCGACGAATTGATGGAGTTGGTGAAAGAGGACGAGCAGAAAGAGAATACCCTCCCTCTTTCTAATGAAGAGATGCCACCCGAGGAAATATTTCGAAGTATGGTGAAAGAATTACGCAGCCACCTCATAAAATCCATTCAAACCAACCTTAATTTGGTCGAGTCCTCTACGAAACTAAGCATTCAGAACCAAAAACTCCAGGAAGAATTGGAACAATTGGGCCAAAAACATCATAAAGCGCTGGAAAATATTGAAAAAATTCTCATGAATATCACGAGAAACCCAAACTGACCCCAAATCTGAAATCGTCTCATTCATTGGAACCGCGTTTAAAAGAAACGATTTTGCCCCCACCCCACTTCCACCCTGCAAATTCCCATTCATAAAAAACTAACCATAACTCCCGGTTTTTCAAACAAAGCAGATTCTTTTTCTCTCCCTTGTCAACCGATTGTCCGGTTCTGCGTTGTATGTAGTATGAAGGCATTTTTTCACCCAATTCGACTAAGGAGAACGTAATGAATAAAAAGCTGGCATTGGTTCCATTTATCTTTGTATCCTTGATGGCATCCCCCGTGTTTGCCGATGATGGCCCCGGCGCAAGAATAGAAAATCACCTGGACAGGAAAGGCGATCGCGTTGAGAGATATCTGGACCGAAAAGGCAACCGCATCGACCGCCGTTTGGACCGAAGGGGAGACCGCATCAACAATCGTTTGGATCAAATGTCCGATAGGGCTCGTGATCGAGGGAAAGACCGTCTGGCGAATCGCCTGGATCGAAAAGGCGACCGTATCGACCGCCGTTTGGACCGAAGGGGAAACCGTATCGACCGCCGCCTGGATCGTAAAGGGGACAGGGTCAATCATCGCCTGAACCGGAAAGGCGCCCGTATCCACAGACGTGTAGACCGGCGACATTGATCACCCGCAATTCGGACGGACAAAGCACCCTGGGAATTACGGGAAGGATCTAATAATTTATTGGCTGACATCCGCTAACTAATATAATGAATCGGTGATTTTCTCAGCAGGATAAAATGGAACCCTATGCAGGATAGCCGTCGGAAAATGGAAGAGTTCTTAGCATCCGTCGAACGGCGCGCCTTCCGCATGGCCCAGATTTCCACAGGAAATTCCGAGGACGCTTTGGATCTTGTTCAAGACACCATGATTATCTGGGTGCGAAAATATTCGGAAAAACCTGAAGAGGAATGGCGTCCCCTATTCTTTCGAATTCTGCAAAATAAAGTCATTGATTGGCATCGTCGAAATAATGTTCGAAAACGCTGGCGCCTCTGGATACAACCCTGGAAAATATCCAATGAGGAAGAAACAGTTGAAAGACCCATTGAACACCTGGCGGACCCTGCGGTAAAAGATACGGGAGATCAAATGATTCTTGGCCACTCAATGGAAGTTCTGGAAGCCTCTCTGGCCGCCCTGCCCTTGCGCCAACAGCAGGCCTTTTTATTACGTGCCTGGGAGGAAATGAACGTCAAGGAAACCGCCGTCGTCATGGGATGTTCCGAGGGATCTGTGAAAACCCATTACTCACGCGCGGTGCATGCGCTTCGCAATTTATTGGAGGACCACCGGCCTTGAAAAACCCGGACGATGAAAATTCCTTTTTGAAAAAGGTCAAACGTTCTCTGGATAAGAGCGAAGAAAATATTCCTGCTGAAACTCTGTCACAATTGCACCGCATTCGCCAGGAAGCGCTCAAAACCAACAAAAAGGAAAACATCTGGGCAATCAAATGGATTCCAATGCCTTATCCCGCATTGGCGACTGCCGCTGTGGTTCTTCTGGCGGTTTTGCTTTCTTTTCCCGGAGACCGGGAACAGGCTCCGTTCAATTCTCTTGAGGATCTTGAGATCCTGGCTTCCAATAATAAAATTGAATTTTATGAAGAATTGGATTTTTACGCATGGCTTGTAGAGGAAGAATCCGATGCAGGTTAGGTTCTATTTTGTGGGAACGATTTTCATGTTAACGATCTTGTCTGCACCCGGTCTGGCACAGCAAAAGGAAGCGGAGCAGACAAACACACCAATAGAAGAAACAGGCCGGGAAATTCCCACTCTGGAATTTCTGGAGTTTCTTGGTGAATGGGAAACTGAGGACGGCAGGTGGATCGATCCTGAGGAATTAGACGAAATGCCATTGCCCGACACGAAGAAAAAGAACGAGGAAGAAGATGAAACGAATTAGCTCATCGCTATTGATCGCATGGTTATTTTTGCTGGCCGGCGGCCCCGAAATTTCCGCTCAGGAACAGGACGTTCCCTGGGATCGACTGAGCAAAGCTGAAAAGCAAGTCCTTCAGCCGTATACTGACCGCTGGAAGGATTTTCCCGCATCCCGACAGAAACGTTTGCAAAAAGGCGCCAGACGTTGGGTCAACTTACCACCGCAAGATCGCGGGGACGTCAAAAAACGATTCCAACGCTGGAAAAATTTAAACCCGAAGCAAAGGGAAAAAATTCGCTCCAAGTTTCAGGACTTTAAAAGATTGCCGCAAAAAAAACGAGACCGGATACGGAAGGCGCGACATTGGTTTCGTAATTTACCGAAAGAGCGTAAAGAAAAATTACGCCAACGCTGGAAAAATATTCCCTCGGAAAAACGCTCCGAATGGCGAAAAAAACAGCGACACAAAATCAACCAACATCGCAAAAAACGGAGGAACGGGTTGAATAGAGGCGGGTTCAATAAAAATAATGACAAGTTTCGGCCGGGAGTAAGGCAACGTCGGCCCAATCATCAACCCCGGCGGGACCGTTGACTCAAGAAAGGTGGGAAACCAAAAAACAAAAAGAAAAACCCCGCGCCCGAAAACGGGCGGGGGTCAATCTCATCAGTCTAATAAATAGTCACACTTGGTAAAAAGAATTTTAAGCTCATGTCCCCGAAATTACCGGCTTCTTGAAAACCTTCTAGGAACTCCTGCTTTATTTTCTCCCGATTTTCCCGGCGCTCGCTTACCTCGGTTGGCTGAGAACTTGCTTCCCCCTGACCGTTGACCGGTTTTACCTTTTCTATCGCTCCACCTTTTTTTTCCGTTTTTTCCGTCTCCACTGGGACGTTTGTTACTGGCGGCTACGGCGGGAGAATGAAAAGCATGGTCCACGTTCACCGGCACAGTACGTTTGATCACCCTTTCAATATCTCGCAAAAAACCACGCTCGCCTGCGTCGCAAAACGAAATCGCGATTCCCTTGGTGCCCGCCCGCGCAGTCCGCCCAATCCGGTGAACATAGCTTTCGGGCTCATTGGGAAGCTCGTAGTTGATGACGTGGGTGATTCCCTCAACATCCAGGCCACGGGAAGCGATATCCGTTGCCACCAGAACCCGGACTTTTCCGTCACGGAATTTCTTCAAGGCATCCAATCTTGCCGCCTGAGATTTATTGCCATGAAGCGCCACAGCTCGAACTTTAATTTTGCTCAATTTTTGTACGATCCGGTTGGACCCATGTTTTGTGCGCGCAAATATAAGAACCCGATACAGGCTTTCATCCTGCAGAACAGACTCGAGCAATTCATATTTATTTTCCCGATCGACAAATAAAACCCGTTGATCAATTTTATCAACCGTGCTGGCTGGAGGCGAAACGGTCACTCGCACAGGATCACGAAGAAATCTTGTCGCAATTTTAACGATCTCTTCTGGAAGCGTGGCAGAAAACAACATGGTCTGCCGTTCCTCAGGAATGGCAGAAAATATTTTTCGAATGTCTGGAAGGAAACCCATATCAAGCATTCGATCTGCTTCGTCCAAAACCATAACGTCGATATCACTCATTCGCAAATGACCTTGCTCGAATAGATCGAGCAATCGCCCTGGTGTGGCCACAACGATATCCAAACCGCGTGACAAAGCCCGAATTTGCGCATTGTATTTGACGCCACCATAAACGACAGCATGATTAATTTTCAGATACCGTCCATAAGTGCGAAAACTATCGCTGATCTGCACGGCCAGCTCACGGGTGGGGGTGAGTACCAGGGCACGCATGCTTTTCGGTTTAGCAGTTTTTTTATTTTCCGCCAAACGCTGTAAAATGGGCAAGGCGAACGCGGCAGTCTTCCCTGTTCCCGTTTGGGCACATCCCAGTAAATCGCGACCCTCTAAAAGGTGCGGGATGGCTTGTATTTGGATCGGAGTCGGGAGAGAGTATTTTTCCTCGCGCACAGCCCGGCGAATGGGACCGATCAGGTTCAAGTTGTCGAATCCCCCTGAAGCGGGGGTGGTGGTGGCTTGCATCAACATATTTTCCTTTGATTTTATTTTTGAATTCAAGACGTGGCAGATTGAAGGTCAATGGACCTGATATTAATCCGCCTTTTTATTTGTCTTCGCTTGTTTACACGTGGCGGGCAGTTACAACTGTTTCAACAGCCCCTGCAATAAAGTCAGCAGAACTCATGTTGATACAATTTGTAACCTTTAGTTGCAATCAGCGAGGTTTAGTTTTTCCCTGGAACTTCAGAAACCGATGCGGGAGATTTTGGCTTTTTCGAATTTTTTTGATAGAGCGAGGGGGTATTGAATAATTTTTCAGATCTTTCGGTTAATTTTTTTACTGAAATCACCTTTTTCAAATTTCCGGCGCCATCATAAACTTTTACTTCATGCATGTTTTTATCTCGTTTCCTTAGTAGCCCGCAGACTAATCGGTTAAGAAAAAAACCGGCAGAGCAAAACTCTGCCGGTCAAATCTTCATAGAAATTTTTTATTTGGGCACAACGTTTGTAGCGCAAGGACCTTTCTGGCCCATACCTTCCTCAAACTCCACTGCCTGACCCTCTCTGAGAGTTTTAAAACCATCTCCTTGAATCTCGGAGAAATGGACAAACAAATCTTTTCCGCTCTCGGACTCAATAAAACCATAACCTTTACTCTCATTAAACCATTTTACTGTACCTTGTGGCATACCTTCTTCTCCTACAAATTGGCGGAAACGCCTTTCAATTAAAAATCGAATAGGACGTTCCCAATTTTTGACTGAGGTGGTTGTAAAAGGACAATTAGCAGACAGTTTGAGGACAAAAAAAAACCATCCGAAGGATGGCCGAAAAAATAAAACCTTTATTGTTTTACTCTATCTTACCCTGGGTGCGTTCCCAAAAAGAAAACCCAGCCCCTTGACCTTCATCAACCCACTTTTACTGGACTGATAGTATCACAATAATCGCGCCAATAGGAAAATAAAATTAAATAATCAAAAAGAAACGCCGATAAATATGCGTTAAAAACAAAAAATAACACTCAACCAATTGAATTTACTGGTCTATTTGTACTCTTCGGGCTGATGTCGAACGATCTGACCCTCGACCATATAAATGACATCTTCCGCAATATTGGTCGCATAATCGGCGATTCTTTCGAGGTGACGCGAAATCGAAAGGCAATGTATGAGCCGGTCCGCCTGATCGGGAAAATCACGAACTCCCTTTGAGACCTGATTGTACATTTCTCTATTGATCGCATCGATTTCATCGTCGGCGGCGCCCACTTCTCTTGCGACCTCTAAATCCATTTGGATCAGAGCATCAATGGCCTTTTCCAGCATCAGCCGGGTTTTCCGCTCCATCGTTGCAAAGTCAAACGGCATTTCAATGGGTGCTTTCTGGCTGAGATAAGTGGACCGTTCGGCAATATTTACGGCCAGGTCACCGATACGCTCTAAATCATTATTGATTTTCAGCACCGCAACGACAAATCGTAAATCGACCGCGACGGGTTGGTGAAGAGCTAAAATTTTAAGACAATCCTCCTCGACCTCTACTTCCAATAAATCGATCGAACGATCATTCTCAATGACCTCTCTCGCAAGGGAAATATCCCGGATACTTATGGAACGAACGGCTTTTTCAACGCTTTCCTCAACGATAGCGCTCAATGCCAGTAGTTTCTTCTTCAATCGTTCCAGTTCATTTTGAAAGTGCTTCGTCATCGTAAATATCCCTCTCTTTTTTATCCAAACCGTCCCGTAATATAATCTTCCGTTTGCCTGTTAGTTGGCTTTGTAAAAATCTCTTTGGTTCGACCAAACTCAATCAACCGTCCTTCATAAAAAAAAGCCGTCTCATCTGAGACTCGCGCCGCCTGTTGCATATTGTGAGTCACGATGATAATGGTGTAGTTTGACCTCAACTCTGTAATCAAATCCTCAATCCGCGCCGTTGATCTTGGGTCCAACGCCGAACAAGGCTCATCCATCAGAATTATTTCCGGGCTCATTGCGATTGCGCGCGCAATACAAAGTCGTTGTTGCTGTCCTCCCGACAAATCCAGAGCGGATTCATGCAGACGGTCTTTCACCTCGTCCCAAAGGGCCGCACGCCTCAGTGAAGTCTCGACAAGTTCGTCGGGATCTTTTAGCAATCCATTGATCTTTGGCCCCCAAATGATGTTATTGAATATCGATTTGGGAAAGGGATTTGGTTTTTGGAATACCATGCCGATGGCTCTTCTAATTTCTGTCGGATCAATTTCCCGGCCATATATTTCGTTGCCGCAATAAAAAATATTTCCTCTTGTTTTTACTGTCGGAATAAATTCATTCATCCGATTGATCGCACGCAGTAAGGTGCTTTTTCCACAACCGGATGGCCCTATTATGGCGGTGACCTGATTTTTACGAATGTCCAGATTCACCTGGTCAACAGCAAGTTTTTCGCCATAAAAAATGGAAAGGTTTTCGAATTTCAAGATAACGTCTCTTTCCATGATTTTACGTTTTATTGCATTTTTTAAGACCGTGTCTTTTTCTTCAATGTCGCACTGCATCACATTTTGTACCGTTGAAATTTTTGCCTGATCATCACAGCGACGAAATTCATAATAAACAGCACCGCCAACAAAACAATGATTCCAGCGGCGGCTATCCCATGAAAATCGGCTTGTGGCCGTCCCGCCCAATTGAATATCTGTATGGGCAACGCGGTAAAAGGATCGCCCGGTCCTTCTGGAACAAAAGCAATGTAGCTGTAAGCCCCGACCATGATTAAGGGAGCGCTTTCTCCAATGGCTCTGGATAAAGCCAAAATAACAGCGGTCATGATTCCCGGTAGAGACGCGGGCAGAAGCTGGCCTAAAATCACTTGCCAGCGTCTTGCGCCCAGTGCAAAGGCTCCCAAACGGATCGAGTCTGGAACCGCGCGAACAGCCTCCTGAGCGGCGATGATAATTACGGGCAGTATTAAAAGGCTCAACGTCAGGCTTCCGGCCCACAGGCTTCGATCCAAATTGAAAAATCGCACAAAAATGGTGAGCCCTAAAAGCCCGTAAACAATGGAAGGCATTCCCGCCAGATTTGAAATATTGATCTGAAAAAAACGAATGAGTCTATTTCTGGGCGCATATTCTTCTAAATAAAAAGCGGTGGCGACACCCAAAGGCACAGAAATACAAGCCGTCATCGAAATCAACCACAAGCTTCCAAATAAAGCTGATTTAATCCCGGCCTTTGCTGGAAATCGTGATGGGAATCGATTTAAAAATTCAAAGTTCAGCCAGGCCAGCCCCTCTCTTAAAATATGGAAAAGCAAAACACCCAGAATGAAAATGGCCAAAAAAGTGACGAGCTTGCAAATCCAAAGGAAATAGATTTCGCGTTTTTTTCTCCAGCTTTGGTTCATGTTTATAGCCTTCCCCTGGCAATAAAATGGTTCCCGACGAGATTCATTGTAAAAGTCATCACAAATAAAAGTCCTGCCACCGCAAAACAGGTTTGATACTCGATTCCTCCTGCCGGCGTATCGCCCAAACTGACCTGGACAATATAGGCGGTCATCGTTTGAATACTTTCTAATGGATTGAGAGTCATTTTGGGCGTGGCTCCAGCGGCCAGGGTAACGGCCATTGTCTCCCCTATAGCTCGGGAAACAGCCAAAACGACAGATGCCGCCACTCTTGACTTTGCCGCAGGAAGAATAATTTGCGTGATCACTTCATAAGGCGTTGCCCCCAACGCATAAGCCCCATCCCTAAGAGTCGTCGGGACAGCTCTGAACGCGTCGTCCGAGAGAGAAGAAATCATGGGAAGAATCATGATACCGACCACGATGGCTCCACTGGCCGCATTGAAAATTTGCATATCGGGAAAAACCGTTTTCAGCAGTGGGGTCACAAACGTCAGGGCAAAATATCCGTAAACGATCGTCGGAATGCCCGCCAATATTTCTAAAACCGGTTTGACCACCGATCGCAACTCGCTCGACGCAAATTCATTGAGATAAGTTGCGATGATGAGCCCGGATGGCAGAGCGATGGTCATGGCACCGACCGCGATTAAAAACGTGCCGCACACAAGCGGCAAAACCCCAAATGACTTAGGCTCTAAAAGGGGTTCCCACCGAGTGCCAAATAAAAAGTCAAAAATAGACACTTGTGAAAAAAAGGAGAGGGATTCCTTGCCCAGAATAAACACCACGCACAGGGTGGTCAATACGGTGACGGACACACAGAGCAAAAGAATCCCTTCAAGTGATTTATCGATCCACCTGGCTTTAGTCATAAAACGTCTTTGACTATAGCTCTATTGAGTTTTTCTAACCCTTCATCGTATTGTGATTTTTTGAGAGGCACGTATCCAACATCTTTGGAAAGTTCAGCCGCGTTTTTTAAATAAAATTCAACGAAGGTGGCGACTTCAGGACGCTGAACGGATTTCTCACTCACATAAATATAGATGGGACGAGAAAGGGGTGAATAACTGCCATCATTGATGGTCGTTAAAGAGGGAGACACGGGCGCTTGTTTATTCTTTATGGGAACAATTTTCAGTTTGTCTTTGTTCCCGGAATAATATGCAAAACCAAAATACCCAAGTGCGTCACGGTCGCCTGCCACTCCTTGAACCAGGACGTTGTCGTCCTCGCTCTTGGTGAAGTCGGCACGGCTGGCGTGGGACTTTCCATTGATCGCGCCTGTAAAATAGTCGAAGGTGCCAGAATCGGTACCCGGTCCATAGAGTCTGATTTTTCGATCGGGCCAGGAGGCGCGAACATCTTTCCATGTCGTGACCTGGCTTCCCGGTTCCCAAATCTTTTTTAGCTCCCTGACAGTCAGATAATCCAGCCATGTATTTTTTGGATTCACGACAACCGAGATACCGTCGAAAGCCACTGGAAGCTGGATATATTCAACTCCATTTTTTTTAGCTGTTTTTATTTCGGAGCCTTTAATCGGTCTTGACGCGTCATTTATGTCGGTTTCTCCCATAGAAAACTTCTTGAATCCCCCACCGGTACCTGAAACACCGACGGTCACTCGAACTCTGCGATGTTTTTTCCCAAATTCCTCGGCAACCGCTTCGGTGATCGGGAATACGGTACTCGATCCATCAATCCTGACCGTGCCCTTCAAGGTTTCGGCAAATGAGTTTCCCAATAAGGGAAATAATATCAAGAGTGTTACTAAGGCCGTGGCGGTAGGTTGATTTTTCTTCATTCCTTCTACTCCTCACTTTAGATTTATTTTTTGTCGATCGAAGGATAGCTTTGGAAAGTTTGCTCAATATGAGAGAAAAATTAGATTTTTGTTAGGAACTTAAGCAGGTAATATGTCAGATAGGCATTGATGAATTTTAATGTTCAAAAACATGCCGATTGGTGAGAGCATCAATCAATAAATATTTTTGAGGAGAAAATATGAACCCGAAATTGATCGAAAACCTGGGGCCTTTAGCTCCATTAGCCGGCACCTGGGAGGGCGATAAGGGAGACGATGCCGCGCCCGACGATGACCCCAAAGAAACAGAGAATAATAAATACCGTGAACGACTGGTGCTGGACCCTTTCGGTCCGGTCAATAACCACGCACAGTCTCTTTATGGGCTGAGGTATTCGACCACGGCATGGAGGTTGGAAGAGGAGAGCCCTTTTCATGAAGAGCTTGGATACTGGCTTTGGGACCCGGCAGAGAAACAGGTGATGCGATGTTTCATAGTGCCCCGTGGAGTGGCTGTCATCGCTGGCGGTACGGTGGAGCCCGAAGCCCAGGAATTCCACCTGGCGGCCGATGTGGGTTCTGAAACCTACGGCATTTGCTCCAATCTGTTTCTCGACAAGGAATTCAAAACGGTTCGTTATGAGCTCAAGGTCACCATTCACGATGCGAATAGTTTCAGTTACGAAGAAGACACTCAACTCAGGATCAAAGGACAGGAGAAACTGTTCCATCATATTGACAAAAATACTTTGAAACGGATACCTTCCTGAAAACAAATTGTCAGGAAATGGCCCTTACAAATACCAATTATAAAATAGTTAAACTTTTCTTCATCAATTTATGATCGGTCAATCGTCCCGTTGAATTTTAAAAGATGCTTTGGTTCATAAAAAATTTCGCAGGATTTTATCATCACCTTATTAGGAGTGTGTCGTGAACAGTACGCCTGAATTGACACTGGAACATTTCCACGACGGGCTTGTTAAGAGAAACCCGGGAGAAATTGAGTTCCATCAAGCCGTAATGGAATTTGCCGAATTCGTTATCCCCTACATCAACGCAAACCCAAAATATCTGGAACCCAAAATTTTGGAGCGAATGACCGAACCCGACCGCACCATCATTTTCCGGGTGGTGTGGGAAGACGATGCGGGAGAGGTTCATGTCAATCGGGGGTATCGCGTTCAGTTCAACAATTCCATCGGCCCTTACAAAGGGGGGTTGCGGTTTCATCACTCGGTCAACTTGAGCATCCTGAAATTTCTCGGATTCGAACAGACCTTTAAAAACAGCCTGACCACCCTGCCAATGGGTTCCGGCAAAGGCGGCGCCGATTTCAACCCTAAAGGGAAATCCGATCGGGAAGTGATGCGATTTTGCAAATCTTTCATGATCGAACTTTCAAAACACATTGGGGCAAACATCGACGTCCCCGCCGGAGATATCGGCGTTGGCGCACGCGAAATCAGCTACATGTTCGGGCAATACAAGAGGCTGAAAAACGAATTCACGGGGACCTTCACCGGGAAATCTTTGGAATTTGGCGGAAGCCTGATCCGTAAGGAAGCCACCGGCTACGGGTGCGCCTACTTCATGGAACAAATGATGAACCACAATGGCGATTCGATAAAAGACAAAGTATGTATTGTTTCGGGTTCTGGAAACGTGGCCCAATATGCGGTGGAAAAAATTTCACAACTGGGAGGACGGGTGGTCACCCTATCCGATTCTTCTGGATTTATTCATGACCCCGATGGCATCAATGAAGAGAAACTCGCTTTTCTCATCGACTTGAAAACTGTTCGCCGGGGTCGCATAAAAGAATATGCCGATAAATATAACTGCAAGTTTTTCGAAGGCAAAAAACCCTGGGGCATCAAATGCGACCTGGCGTTTCCATGCGCCACCCAAAATGAAATCGATGAAGCCGCAGCCAGAAAATTGGTTAAAAACGGCATGATCGCAATCGCGGAAGGCGCGAACATGCCGACCACGAGAGAAGCGATCAACGTCTTTCTGGATGCAAAAATTCCTTTCGCTCCCGGCAAAGCGGCCAACGCAGGAGGAGTCGCGGTCTCAGGCCTTGAGATGACCCAGAACAGCATCCGGCTCTCCTGGTCTCGTGAGGAGCTGGAAGAACGTTTGAAAGATATTATGGCGAAAATCCACCAGCAATGCGTGACTCATGGCATCGAAAAAGAGGGGAACTATATCAATTATGTGAAGGGGGCTAACATCGGCGGGTTTGTCAAAGTTGCAGACGCCATGCTGGCTTATGGGGTGATCTGAGTGAGTAGAAGCCATAAAATCTCGATGTCTGGATTGAAATATTTTATCGGTCGATTAAAAACTGCTTTCCTGTTAACCGGAATGACGTTATTCATCGCCATGGTCTCATTTCCCTTTTCACTGAAAGCCCAGGAGAAAAAAAAGCCGTCCTCGACCTGCATTGCAATGCTTCAGAACCCAAAGGTAAAAAACATTGACTGCAATTTGAATTTCAATTTGGACAAGCGCACTCAAAAAAGCATGCAGGTGAGCACCGCCGGTATGATCAAGAACGCGGCCTGCATTGCCAAAATTTCCGTAACGAGAAAAGAAATTTTTACGGCACTTCGCAATGAGAAGGTCATGCAAGTTCCCAGGCAACCGGTGCATTGCAATATTCATGTCTTAGGCGATTCCGTGCTGGCTAAGTTCCACATGGCCCCCAAGATCCGCTTTAAAGGGGGAAAAGCCGTCCAGGCAAGACCGGGAATGAGCGATGTCATTGGGATGCCGGAAATATTGGCAACACTTTTGACCGACTGGGTAAACTCGAGCGAGGCGATTGAGTCGGCCATGCTCGATGAGGTCAACAAATCCCTCGAATTGATTCGTCCACCGGCCTTGAAAAAATAAAATTTTCCAAAATAAAGAGTACGGCCACAAAGATTGTTGAGGGAAAGTTTGCCTTAAGGGGGGCAAGAGCAAATATCAGGAAATGGTTATAGATCCATGTCCATTTTTTTCAGGTAATTAAAAGTTTGTTCTTCTTCCTTGATAGCTAATTTTGCATCTATATCGTTGACCAGCATTTCCAGATCGAGTGTGTCCTGAACAGGAGTGTTATTTTCATTTGCGACGGGTTCTATCACATCCAGATCATTGGATTCAAATTTTTCCTTTTCAAGGTCTTTTATTTTTCCATGAGCTTTTCTAAGCTCCAACTTAATGAGTTTGATTTCGTCATTCGTCTTTTGCCGATTTTCCTCCAGCAAATCTATTTGGCGTTTTTGTTTCCTCGCCAGCCGGACCACCATATTGTTGGTGGCTTTCAATTCATTAAATTCGTCCCAAAGGACACCTGCATCCTGGGACAACTCCAGCATATTATTTTTAAATTGATCGAAACGTTCTTTAGTCATAATATTCGTTATCGCCCTTTCTAACCCCCATTATAATCGCAACTCCATATCGGCTATTTTATAGGGAAATGAATTTATTTACTGTCAATTTTTCATAAGAGGCGATTTTTAAATGGGTTTAGAAATGGCCTTTATTCTGAATCGGTTCCCGAACAGCCCGCCTTTATAAAGGGGTATATTTCAGGTGAAATATTGTTTTTAGCCTTCGTCTTCAAAACTCAAAAAAATATTATCCAGGTTTTGTTTGACGTGCCCGGGAACGCGCCCATGGGAAAATCTGCCGATGGTGAGATCAAAGCTCATTTCTTCAAATTTCTTCCAATGATTTTTCTTTAACTCCTGACAGGAAACCAGCTTTTTCAATTTTCCTTCGGGGCTCAAAATTTTTACTTCATGAAACATAGTGCACCTCCCTGAATGGATGACCCTTGATTTTGGTTGATTGCGAACTCAGCAACACTCCTTACAGCCTAAGATAAATGTTTTTAATGGGTGGGGGTAGGAATCCAATCACAATCTTATGTGATCTGCATTACACTGATTAAAAAGGTCTTCTTTAGGGTTACACGCTATTTTGGGCTTATCATTTAAAACCCGTTTTGATAAGAGGAAGATGTGATTGAATCTATATGTGTTTTTTGTTCTTCCAGCGATTCTGTCGATAAAGTTTACAGGGACGTCGCGACAGATCTGGGCAGAATGCTGGGAAGGCAAGGCGTGAATCTCATTTACGGCGGCGCTTCCATCGGCTTGATGGGTTGTGTCGCCCGAGGGGTTCATGAGTTTGGCGGAAGGGTGACCGGGGTCTTACCGGAATTTTTCAAATCCAAAGAAATCGAGTACGGCGATGCGGATGAATTGATCGTGACCCGGAACATGCGGGAACGAAAAGCCGTCATGGATCAAAAATCGGATGCGTTTATCACTCTCCCTGGTGGAATCGGAACAATGGAAGAGGCGATGGAAATTCTTTCCATGAAACAGCTCAAGCTGACTCCAAAGCCGCTGGTGTTCGTCAACACCTGCAATTTTTTTGATGGGCTGATTTCCAATTTGCAGGAAATGGTCGATCTTAAATTTGCCAAAAAAGAAACGTTGGATTTGTTTGCCGTGAAACCCGGCCCCGAAGAAGCGTTGGAATATATCTTGAATTACAAACCGCCGCAAATTTCTAACAAGTGGCTGTAGATACCGAGCTTTAAACTAAAGATCCTGGCAGGAAGGCTTGCGGATAAGGATAGTATAAGAATTTTTTTCCCCGCATTGTGGGGTCAGTTGGCTTGAACCTGAAGGTCGGGATGAACGGCTTCTTTGAGAAAATTTTCGATGTAGCTCAAAGTCCCCGTTGTTGAGCTAGGGCAACTGCCACAGGCACCCTGATAGTGGATCTTCACCACGCTTCCCTCTATTCCAATGACATCAATTCCGCCGCCGTCATTGGAAAGTGCGGGTCTGATGGCGGCGTCCAGCAGTGCGTCGATCACTTTGGTTTTTTCCTCATCTGAATAGCCGGGGAATTCTTCTTTATTGAACCCTTCCAGGATGGGATCGATCTCGGATTTATTCTTTTCAACGGGTTCATCGCCTTCATAAAACTTCAAATGTTCCTGGATCGTCTCGCCCACTGTTTCCATCACCGTGTGCCAACCGACGACATTGGACTTGGTGACGGTCACAAAATTTTCCTTCAGAAAAACATTGACCACCCCAAAAATCTCAAACAAAGCTTCACCCAACGGATCGCCTTTGGCTTCTTCCACCGACTCGAAAGTCAAGGTCCCGTTTGCGATCACCTGACGGTTCATGATGAATTGAAAGGCTTCCGGGTTCGGCGTGGGCTGGACCCGAATGACTTCGTAGTGAGGTTCTTCTTCTACAACTGGTGATACAACAGGCTCATCCGGGGTCTTCGAGAGTTCGTCAGAAGTCCCGGCGGGAATTCCAAACATTTTCTGCAACCAGCCTCTAAATAAGCCCATCCACGACACTCCCGGGGAAAAAATTCGTTTTAAATTCTAGAAAATGGCATCTAGAATACATCAAATCGAGCAAAGATTCACGAAACCTTTACACATGGGCTCCTAAATCATTACAACCCCTTTGTCTTCAAAGCCCGAGAAACACATCCCCATCTTTTATATCAAAACCGTTGATGAAATGATCTGTATTCTCATTTGCCTGTCGAACCGAATCCATTTCCGCCCCGGACGGTACTCGCCAGGGAATCTACGGGAATAAAGTCAATTTTCTCAAATTTTTGGACGATGAGTTGCGCGACCCGCTCGCCCCGTTCGATGGCATAATCCTGGTCGGAATGATTGAATAACAGAACTTTGATTTCCCCCCGGTACTCAGAATCGATCACTCCCGCGCCGCAATCGAGTGCGTGTTTGACTGCAAGGCCGCTCCGGGGCCAGATCAAACCCACGTGCCCTGAAGGAAGTTTCAGACAGATGCCTGTAGAAATCAATTGTTTGCTCCTGGCTGGAATCACCGCATCAACGGATGCCCTCAGGTCTGCGCCAGCATCCCCGGGATGAGAATACACCGGCATTAACTCACCGGAAACCTCGCATTTTAAAGAAGAATTATCCAACGCAAAGCCTCCTCATTTTTTTATTTGAAAGGATCAATATATTCCGGAAAGCAACCCATTACAAGTTGGCAATCAACCGGCACATTAACTGCCCGCATCGTTGCAAAACACATTGATTGTTTTTTTAGAAGAATATGAAAACCGCCCCACCCATTCCAGGAACCAACTCAATACGTAGAAAAACTAAAAGCCTGCCCCTGACAAGACAGTCCTCGGATAAAACATCTGGAATAGAGGGACGGTTAAAAAAAAAGAAAGGAGGCGGGTTACTATTTTCCCAGCCGACTGATTATCTGAAAGCCGCTGGGTGCAAAAAGAGGGTCCATCATACGCCACTTGGAAGGGTTTCTTCTGCCGATGAATACAGAGGATCCGGCTGGCGCTCAATAAACTTGGGGGTTTGGGAAAGGGTTTGAGACTTATATACATCCCAACTGCTCGTTCATGTCCAAAATCTCTGGGATGTATCTTTTTTAACATGGACATCTCTCTTTTAGTAACCCGCCTTGGGAAGTTTCGGTAATTTTCGAATACCCGAAAATAAAGATCAAAAATATAGCTCATGCCGAATATTTACGGCTCATCCAAAACATCAACTGCAACTCTACTTTCCGTTATCTAGTATGCCGAGGAGGACCGTACCACCACATATTGGGGCTGTCAACAATAAAAACATCCCACATCCCCATCTAACCAATAGCCCCATACAATTCAATAAGATATAGAATTAAAAATATTCACTCGAAGCACCGGTTTTGACACTGACCCAATATAAGGTAGATTAGAATTTAATAATGTCTATATATGGGGGGATTAAAGCAAAAATCCATCCAAATGTTGTTGCGGCATAAACGACATGACTTTGAGTCTCGGATATCCATATAGTGATATCCTGTGAAGCCCTACAGCGTGGTTTTAGCGATATTTTTGTAGTAAGGAGGGTAAGCGCGACCCTGTAGAAAGCAGGACCTCATCTAAAGCCTCAGGGGGGGTTCTCAACGGAACAGATATCGGACCGTTTTTTGGCCTACCTTACTGAAATGGTTATTTTGCTTGCATTTGCCCAGGAAAACGCACAACTTTACTGATTTTTGAATTTCTTCATATCTCCAGGCAGGCTTTCGAGCAGGCGGGCTTTTATTCTGTAGAGATTGGAATCCCCTTCCACCCTGGCATAATATTCGGCTTTGTTTTCGATCTTTTCCCCCACGATGACCTTTCCCGCCATTTTCAAATCGTCTCCCGTCCAAATAGTTACAATGGCTTTTGGGTCACTCATTCCGAAGTCGTTATCCTCAAAGGGCGGTTCCACGATGGATTCATATTCCAGACCGTTCAATGACCAAAGAATGTCTTTGCCGATAAATGCTTCAACCGTTTTAATTTTTTCAGGTTTGGTCAGGCTCCAGTTCTCGTTCGACTTTTCCAGTTCAAATGTTTGATCGGGATACTCTACAGATATTTTTTGGACGGCGGTTTTTTCAAAATTCAAAAGTTTTTTATTCTTCAAATCATGAAGGGAGCGAAACAATTTGTCGGTGGCATCCAAACTCAAGGTAAAAATCAATGCCTCCCCTGCCCTCCTGCCAAAATATTTCTGGCCGTCTCCAGACTTATTCCCCAACTCCAATGTCCAAGACTTATCGTCACCCAAGTCAACGGTTAAAACTTTTTTAGCCGTGTCCAGCCCAAAAAGTTCAGGCTTATTTTTCGAAGTCTTTACAAATTCCTGCACCCTGGCGGCTTTTAAATCGAACAGCAAACTGTTTACAGTGGACAAATCGGCAGATGCCTCAATGGGCTCGATAATTTTCCATCCCTCTGCTTTATTTCGAGTCAGCAGAATTTTCCCCTCACTCGTTTGCAGATGAATTCGGGCAACGTTTTCCTGCTCGAACTCCAGAAGGGTTTTCGGCATGAAATCAACGGGTTTTTGGGAAAGAGTCTTGACCAGTTGAAAACCAAATAAGACGACATTATTGGCATTTTTGATTTTCCCGTAATAACCTTCATTCTCAACTTTATTGCCCACAAGCAATGTCAACGCTTGCCCCTCTTTCCCGATCTCCAGAGTCAACTGTGCCAAAGGCGTGTCCAGGCCATAAGACGCGAGCGATTCCGGGTTCTCATCCAGAAATTTCTTGACCTTGAATTTGCGCACAAGACTGAGAAATCTTTTAACTTCATAGGCGTCGGCTTTGGTTTTTTCACTGTCAATTATTTCCCACCGCTCGTTTTTCTTGCTCAACTCAAACGATTGCCCATCGTTTTGAAACTTTATCCCCACAACCTCCTCATCCTTGAACCGTAAAAGATCTTTGTCCCTGAAATCAAAAAGTGATTTATCAAGTACTCCCCTGCTATCGCCTGCCAGCAGGACTTTGTTTTCGTCTCCCCGCTTGACGTACAGGTATTTGTTCATGGGGTGGTCATCGCCTATCAGCAGGGTCTTTTTGCCTTGCTCTTGCAATTGGAGGGTGATCTTGATGGAAGGGTCTTTCAACCCATAAGCAGAAAGGTCTTTGGCGGAATCTTCAACAACACGGGAGAAACTGGCCGCTTTGAGAGAAGATAAAAAAGAGGAGACCGTGTCCGCGTCGGCTTTGGCTTGCACAGGTTCCAGCAACACCCAATCATTCGTGCTTTTACGCTTGAGATGCAGAGTGCTGTCTTTTTTCCCCAGAATAAATTCTTCGACCCGATCGGTTTCAAACAGAAGAATTTTGCCAGCGCGTTCTTTTTCCTCAATTTGCTTTTTTTCTGCCGGAACATCGACCAGATAATAGTAAAGGGCGATGCCTAAGAACGCCGCCGCCATCCAGACAGTTCCTTTGAACTTCATAGACGCCGCCTTGTCCACCACTTTCTGACACCGACCAGAACGACGACCCCCGGAAACAACAGAGTCCCCATGAAGAACAGGGCGGCTCCCAAGTCACTGGTCAAATGCAGGGGAGTGTCTTTTCTTTCCTTGGGACGAATGGCGATCAGCGATTCTTCCTCCGCCAGCCAGGAAGTGGTGTTGAGGAAAAAATCACCATTGCCGGAGAAATTGAAGTAGGTGTTGTTGGCAAAATCAGAATCCCCCAATACCACCAGGTTGCCCATTTTGGCAGGTAATTTTTCCGTCGCCTCTTTTTCACCCTCCTTCGCTTCATCTTCGCCCGGTTTTGGCTTTTCAGCGGGGACTGGTTTTTGAGAGGCCACCACCGCAATGGTGACAGGGCCCTTTTGATCCACGCCTTCATCGAACTTGACTTTCTTGCCGCCAAAGTCCATCTCGGCCCAGCTGTTGGCCCCCGTTTGCAGTAATTCAGAAACGGTCACGCCTTCGACCTGTTTGGCGGTCACCGATCTCAACACCGG
>CAYPQH010000003.1:0-28396 GCA_964412825.1 uncultured Nitrospinaceae bacterium
AATATCCCAAGATCATAGTAGGTGGTATGAAGCGTTTCATATTTTGCCGTCGACAAGGTGGCGAGCAGACCGAATAAAATCGCAAATAATATCTTTCCGATTAAGGGGCTTGTGTCTTGCTCTCTACCGTATGAAGTATCCTCGGCCTTCATCATGGGCTGTATAGAACGATAGATAGAATGGCAGGATTATTAAGATTCATGCGTGTTCTGGATTTTGTAAAGAGTCCACTTTCCGAATTTTTTGACCACATCGATGCCGTCCATCGACATGAGGAATTTTCTGTTTTCTGAATGGTCGATGACAATATTCGGAGCTATTTTATTGATTGCGTCATCCTCGTAAAGGATATGCTGGATTCCCAGCAGTGTTGCGAGCTTTAAAAAATTTTCGGCCTCCCTTTGGTTGAAGGCTATGTAAAGTTCATTTGTAATCTGATGGAAGGGTTTTTGTTCTAAAATGTTGATCCTTGAAATCTGATAGAGAACATTTTTAAACCCATAAAACCCCCACTGGTTTCCATGGGAATGGATAAAATGAGGAAGCGACAGAGTCCTGCCGGAACCGTCTTCTTGTTTCATGAAGTCGGCAGTGCCCCAGACATATTCTGGAATTTTCAAATGATTGGTGGGAAGAATCTTGCGGGTTTCTGTGGAGGGGAACATTTCTCCTCGAAGAAAGGGGGATGAATAAATTAGAAGCAACACAATGATCATGTACTGGAGATGGGATAAAAGCCACTTTGAGACCCCATTTTTGGTTGCAGAATTTTGGGACCGGGATGCGATATATCCAAGAGTTATTGACAGCAGGACACCAAACGAAAATGCTGTGAGGAACGAGAACTTATACCAGGGACTTCTCACCATCCATAAAAACGGCACTGTTTTGAACAAGAAGAGATACAAGGGGCCTGTTGGAAGATGGGAGCCTGCACCTCCCAAAACACTGATGAAAGCAAGCACGGAAAAATATCCGGCTTTATCTATTCGAGGCCTGATGAAGGGGGCCAACAATGCTAAGGCAGGAAACAGGAAGCTGCACATTATAAAAAATGGATTCTCAAGAAATTTGACGGAATACGCGTCATACAAATCATTCAATGACCCCACCCCGTATCCATGAGTCCAGGTCCACATGCCCTGCTGGCGGACGACATTGATTATGCTGGTGCGATTTGAAACGCCGTCCAGCCAGTCAAAAGCTGTCTGATGGCTAAAAGGAGAGATGTTTTCCGGACTCGTGGAATAAACCGCGCTGAACAGGGGAATGATCCAGAACATATTGACCAGGATGAAAATGAATGCGAATCCCAGCGACTTTGCCAGAAGGGTCAAAGTTGTTTTGTACTCTTTATTTCCAAGAGGAATGATTATTTTATAAAGAGTGTACAACATGAATGGAATTGAAAAAACGAGCAGGAACGGGGAATTGACTCCAATAGGGCTCGCAAGAAAACTCATCAAGCCAAAGATAGCCGCCCCTTTGAAGTAAGACAGCTTGCCATCCATCATCCGCAGGAATAGTGCCATTAATATTGGGCCGAATGTGTAACCCGTCAGGTTTGCTATGTTGAAGCCCTGCCAGATGGGAATCAACGCCGTGCTTGTCATGTAAAACAGAGATCCTACCAGGGCTCCGTTACGAAGGATATGTCGTGGAAGAATCGCATGCAGAAAATAATAAAAAGACAGACCGGGAACTGTAAACCAGAAGATGAACAATAGTTTTTGACTGGTTTGCAGAGAAAAATCGAGAGCGGAAATCAGGCTTTGAAAGAAAAAGAAAAGTAAGGCCTGGAAATAATCAAATGGGGCGACGCCTAAATTGATCGAATCATCCCATGCGTATAAATAACGTTCCAATACCTCGAAAGTTTTTGGCACGTTGAGGTCTTCTGAAACCAGCAGGTTTCCTTCCTGAAACCAAAGAATCGGCGCCAGGCCAACGAGAATAAGTATGGCGCAATCAGTCAGGGTACTAAGTTTACCATCTTTACTCTTTTGTTCCTGGTTCTTCATAAGTTCAGTTGTTGTTAACGGACGGGTCTTTATCAAAAGGGGTTGCGATTGCGACAAGGCAATCGCCTTGCCTGCCCCAATCCAGAATTTTATCCAGAAGGAGTCCGGTTATTCTCATTATCAGCCCGGGATGTCTGGAAAGAGATGCGGGCAACGTTCCCACAGAACAGGTGCCTAAGCGGGTTGTTTGGAAACCGGATTTCTCGAGAAGAGTTGTGAGAGACCTGGAACTGAAATGATACAGGTGGCGCGGAACGTCCCAGGCGCTCCACCGGGGTCCGGCCCAGCGCGCGGCGGCGCTTCGGTAGTTTGGAACCTGAAGCACCAGAAGGCCCTTGGGCTTTAAGAGTTGGTTGACTTTTGTAAGCGTGGTTACGGGATCATGGATATGTTCGAGGACGCTCCAGAACCGGATCACATCAAAATAGTTATCCGGGTAGGACGCATCGGCAAAGGTTCCCTGTGTAACCTGATCCACCCCGATGCTTTTGGCTCGATGAACGGCTTTCTCATTCATTTCTATCCCGTGGGCTTCCCATCCGATGCTTTTGACGGAACGCAGGAAGAAACCGTCCCCGCAACCGACGTCCAGAATTCGTCCTCCATTCTGAGGAGGTAGGGAAAAACCGAATCTGAAACCACCCAGAAGAGCCAGAGCTTTCATGCAAATTCTGTCCAACAGTTTCATATTTTTTTTCGATACGGGGAGGTAATGATCCCGATAGGTTTGAGTTCGAATAGAACGGCCGATTCGCTCATAACTCCCTGCATTTATTTCCTGATGATCGGCTATTTCCTGATAAGAGTAATAGTCCTCTGGATAATAACTGGACAGGGTTTGGGGAGGTAAGATGGGGTCTATCACTCCCAAACGGCAGGCGACACATTCCAGAATGCCAAACAAGGAGCCGTCTTCCGCAGGCAGATCCTTTTGAATGCGCTTTAATCGGCCCGACCCGCAGAGCAGGCAGGTGGCTGTACCTGAAGTTGTCTTATTGTCCACAAGAGTTTGCAATTAAAATTTATAATAGCGGTTCCAGAAGGCTCCGAGCTTTCTAAAGAAAACCAGGCGCTCATCCGCTTTCTACTTTTTTAGTTCTGGAAATTGTTACGGCAATTCCAAATATCAGAATCGTGATCAGAGAAATAATGCCTCCGATATTGAATAATGTCTGGGGCCAGTAATAAAGACGAATTTCATGGTCTCCGGTTTGATCGATATAATATCCGTTTGCAAATCCATTCACAACGAAGTGTTCGCTCTGTCTTTCCCCGTTGACTAAGATCTGCCAGAACGGGTTGTAGGATTCATTAAAGATCAGAAAATAGGGGCTCGATGAAGACGCTTTGACCCGAAACTCCGTCGGGCTGATGCGTTTCACATCCAGCTTTGGAGGTTCCGGGTTGTTCTGGACTGGGCCTGAAACCGGGATGAGTTGAATGGAATAGTCTTCGGAAGATACTTGCTCCAGAGCAATTTTATGATGACCTGCTGTCACCTGGATTTCAGATCCGTTGGCAACGGATTGGCCGTCAAAAAATAATTTATTATGTTTTTTGGGCAACCGGTCATTGGACGAAAGCATTCTCAATCGATAGACCCCTTCTTTGGGTATCCACCAATCATTCTCGAAGTTCATGGGGCCGACTTTGATACTGCCAGGCTTGAACCCAAAGCCCACAGACCGCTCGCCTTTTTTCGACAGGCCATAAGGTGAGTAAAAGGACAGTATATTTTCACCGGGTTGAAGCGTGATGTCAGGAACGATCACCGTATGATCCTGATCCGGGGCCAACATGGCGGTGACATTCAACAGAGTATCGTTCAAATAGGTGTACAGGGTTCTGGGGGTTTTGAACGAAGTGGTGATCAGCGACAGATTGGAAACTATGGGGTGGTCTGTATGGTTGATGACACGGAAGTGCGTTCCTTTGTTGATATTCATCCACCAGTAGGTGTCAGCGCCATTTTCTTCTTCCGGATAAAACCCGCTTTCTTTGATGACGTCGACATCTTTGGCGACTCTTTGCGCTGAGGGCTTCATTTGCCGGGAGTGCAAGGTAAATGAAATGGGAATATTTTGTCGCCCCAGCTTTCCGTTATTCATTCTTTCCTTGAAATCTTCAAGATGGGTTCCCGCCACTTGAACCTTTTCCACGGTCCACTCGTTCATAGCTTTTTCCAGAACCTGAGAGGAATTTCCTTCCGACAATAAGAACGCCGGAGCGTCCAACCGTTTGTCCAGCGCGATGATCGGAACAAGAGTGTTGAAGTCTCCGATGATGGGGGTGAGAGTCGGCGCGGAATAAATTCTTTCGACCCCGTCCTTGAGACGATAAATGTCCCAGGCGCCGAAGCTTTTTGTAAGCTCGATATCCGATTGTTTGGAAAGCTTTTCTCGGATAAAGGCAGGGTCATCGGTATCTCCCGCAAACAGTTTATAGCGGACGTCGCTTTCATGCAGAATGTAGCGGCTTCCCAGAAGGCGGGCAAACTCACCGGCATGGTCGGTCCACCCTTCATAAAGGGACCGGTAATATAGCTTGAGAAGGTCATTGCTCCCGGAGTTGAAAGCGAGTTTGTTGAAAAACGGGTAAACAACGGGGCGGTGAGAAAATTGAAAGACAGCCGGCATGGAGCCTGCAAATCCCCAGGGGTAAATCCAGGATGTGCTTTCAGGCAAAGTGATGATGCGGGAAAATTCTTTCTGGTCGTCGAACCATTGGCTGGCTTGCCACACATACTCAGGAACATCCGCGTGTCTGGAGGGAAGAACAGTTCTTTCATGGGGCAGAGGAAACATTTTCCCAAGGACCAGGGGATACGTGTAAATAAGGTTGGCCAGAAAAAGCAGGATGACGATGGAGACTTTCGCCGGCCGTCCTTCGATCGTTAGAAAACGTTTGGTTCGCTGAAAAATAACAGCGGTGCCGAGCCCGCCAAGATAAGCGAAACCCAGAGCCGTGATGATGCCGAACTTGTACCAGGGGCTTCGAATGATCCAGAACAAAGGCACATTTTCAACCAGCCAGGTGTAGAGGGGTTTCATGATGAAACCATTAGCGCCCATACTGAGCATGAGGGACAACCCCGTGGCCCAGCCGAAAAATTTTCGGCAGGCGCCCTTCCCCCAGAAAGCCCCGATGACAGCCAGGGTGCAAGGTATCCAGGCGAATAGATGAAGAATGATATTGGTCCTGTAGGCGCTTGAATAGGTGGTGTAGGGTTCCATCCATCCCTGGTACCAGGTCCAGTCGGCCTGCATTCTGAGGACGTTTAATAGGCCTGTGCTGGCGCTGATCCCTGTCAACCATCCGGTGCTTTCAATACTTTCTGCAGTTTTGGCGAGGTCCACCAAAGAAAGGTTGAGAAGGAATTGCCCCAGAAAAGGAATGATCCAGAACGACTGGACCGACACAATCACCAGACTCAACCCGAACAAAAACTTGAAAAATTGCCTCCGGGATTTTCCCTTTGGAAATTTATCTTCAGCTAAGAACAGGCTTATAAAGTAACCCACCATGAAAAGGATCAACACCAGCATCAGAGGAGGGTTGATCGCGGCTCCCGAGGCGATCAACAGAACCAGTACCAGAGCCAGCCCCCAGCCGCTGAAAAGCTTTTTTTCCTGCCATACACGACGCACGAGAACCAGAATTGCGGGCAATGTTGCGTAGGCGCAAAGGTTGGCGATGCTGAAACCGATCCACATGGGAATCTGGTAAAGATTGAACATGTACAGGCCGACCGCCATCAGAGCCGCCGCTCTGGAACCCGGTCCCCGGACGAACTCCCGCATCATCCAATACATGGTCAGACCGGGGAGTGTGAACCAGATCACGAACAAGATGCGCTGAGACTGGGCGGCGGTGGCTCCCAGTATTTGGGGAAGAGCGGTGAGGGTCTGAAAAATAACCGCCGGGACGGTCAGTATATAGTTGGTGCCAACGCTGACCTGTTCATTCCAGACATAAAAAATATTGCGCCATTTTTCAAAATCCGGGTGCAATACCATATCTTCGGAATTGATAATAAAATCGGAATGAAACCAGAGCAGAGGGGTCAAGCCCAGGAGTAAGATAAAGCAAAGGTCGAGGATAATACTTTTGACCGAGGGGTCGTAAAGGATGTTGTCTTCATCCCGAATGTCCAGCAGGGAGTTCATTTTATTTGCGAATGGGGTTTTGGTTGTCCGGGTCAATGCAAAGGTGAATATCCGGAAAAATAGTCTCTCGATTTTTCGATTGTGAATCAGACAAAGGCAATTTAAGTTTTCCTGTCAGGTTTATGAAGGAGAAAGTTTCCTATAGCCAATGCGTCCAGGCCTGTCGAAGAAAATGTGCGGATCGCGTCCTTGGGAGTCATGACCACAGGTTCTCCCTTGTCATTGAACGATGTATTGAGCAATGCCGCGATGCCGGTCAGTTTCTGAAATTCGCTGATCAAGGCATGGTATCGGGGATTGGTTTTTGCGGACACCGATTGTACCCGGGCGGTGTTGTCGACATGCATTGCTGCGGCAAGCGCATCCCGTTTTTCCTTGCGGACAACGAACGTCAAAAGCATGAAAGGGGAGGGGTGGGGGTTTTCGATATAATTCGCGACTTCCTCCTCCAGAATGGAAGGCGCGAACGGCCGCCAGTCTTCCCGGTTTTTCACTTCAAGATTGACTTTGTCTTTCATTCCCGGAAGACCGGGATGGGCTAGAATTGACCTTGCCCCAAGAGCGCGGGGCCCCCACTCCATCCGGCCCTGGAACCAGCCGACGATTTGCCCCTCTGCTAAAAGTTTGGCTGTGACCGTCTCGATTTGGTCGTGGAACTGGTAGTTTAGTTTGGATTCTTTAAGATAGCTTTCAATTTCATCATTCGAGTATTCCGGTCCCCAGTAGGCATGGTCCATCACGAAATCGGTCCGTCCGCCCAAACGGGCGTTGAGTTCCATAGCCGCTCCCAGCGCCGTCCCCGCATCGTGCGCCGCCGGTTGGATGTAGATGTCCTTCGCGATTCCCTCTGTCAGGAACTTTGCGTTCATGTCGCAATTCAGGGTGACACCTCCCGCCAAGGCAAGCGAGGACAGTGGAGATAACTGTTTTAAGGTTTTGGCTATTTGCACCGCGATTTCTTCAAGCTTTGCTTGTGTTGAAGCCGCGAGGTTTTTATGATCCTGAGTGAGAGGTTCGTCCGGTTGGCGGGGTGGGCCAAACCGTCGGTGGAAATTTGCGATCCAATGGGGTTTCACCTGATACCAGCCGTTTGAGACCTTAAAAAAATCATCCAGAGACACTTCAGGTTTTCCGTAAGGGGCAAGCCCCATGGTTTTTCCTTCGTGACTGTGGCGCATGAAACCAAGCACATCGGTGGTGTGGCTGTACAGGCCGCCCAGAGATTCTTCGATTCTAACTTTTCTAAGAGGGGTGAGGGTGCCCTCTTTAAAACGGAACAAGCCTCCAGAGTCGTCCTCACCATTACCATCCAGCGAGAGAACATTGGTTTCCTTAAATCCCGCCACCCGGCAAGCGCTGGCCGCATGTGCGATGTGGTGGGGAATGAATACCCAGCGTTTTTTTCTGACCTTGGGGTAAAGCTTCTCAAAACTCGTTTTCAACTTTGAAAGTTGAATGAAATATTCCACTGCGGAACCGATTTGCAAGTGAATCGTATTGAAACGCATCCCGAGGATTTCGGATTTCAAGTCCCGGATCAGATAATCAAGAGGACTTCGAAACCCCACCGCAATGTAATCGATGTGTTCCAGGTCGATGCCCGCAAAGTCCATACAGAATTTTGCTGAATTTATGGGAGGAACCCGTGGAGCGTGTTTCACACGGATGAATCGTTCTTCTTCTGCGGCGGCCAGAAGTTGTCCGTCTTTGATGAGGACCGCGGCGTTGTTCCACGAAATGGGTGCGGTGATTCCAAGTATATACATATTTAATTTCTATTCAGCCATCCATGAAGCGTCGCTCCTGAAGGCAGAAAAATACCGCTGTTCAATAATTGAAACTGATTTTTAGTAAAAGTATTGAGCGCGGAATGGTTCATGAGTTGGGTTCTGGCTTCCACATATTGAACTTGAGGCCGCAACCAGTCAAGACCGGCACGCACCAGATGACGTCCCAATCCTTTTCCCTGATGTTCCGCTGAAACGGCAATTAGATCGATTTCTCCGACTTTGAAACCCAGCGCTTCTTCTGAATTGGGATCTATATTCAAGGTCACAAAACCGGACACTTGATCATGGTCTTCAATCAATAAAACTTTGTCCGCCCTTCCTTTAACATCGTTTTCTATCCAACAGGCGAACAGTTCGTTGGATTTGGTTTGAGATAAATTCGGGTCCATATGAAAATGACTGTAGCGGAAGTTGGATCTGGCGATTTTCTTAAGAAGAGGTATATCCTCGGTAGTTGCCGGTCGAACAAGACTCCCCCCGGAGCCTGGTGGACTCGGGTCAATTTTTTCAGAAGCCGTACCCAAAGCGACTGAAACATCCATCAATCTGAAACCATTATTTTCAAGAAGATGGATGAGGTGATGCTGGCTATAGTCGATGCGGGTCATGAGACATTCGATTTTCCACTCCCTAGCTTTGCCAAGAACAGTACCAAGAAGCTTTGTTCCTGCCTCTGTTTTGAACGCCGGGAGTGTATTAAACCATAAAACTTTACCTACGGGCAAGCCAAGGATTTCACTGTCCCATTGCGAAAAAGCAACGACTATGAACCCTAAGCAACGTCCATCTGCTTTTGCTATATATCCCGATGTTTTATCTTTTTGAGAAAGCGAGGTGTTCAACGATTTGCTTCGATAAGAAATAAAAGCTTCGTTAGAAACGCCGAAATCGCCACCAAATCCCGAAGACAAAATTTCTTTCAGGTCATTATTTTTTATGGACGTAACGGAATCAAATTCGATGATCTCCATTGCCTATTTTGAAAACCCTTTTTTTGCTTCCGACTGATAGTAGCGAATCGTACGAGTGATGCCTTCTTTCAAGGAGATTTTTGGTTCCCATCCGATGACCTCGCGGATTTTAGAGACATCTGGAACGCGCCTTGGAATGTCTTCGTAACTTTTGCCGAAAACTTTTTCATGGGGGACATAAATCAGCTCGGATGAGGAGTTTGCCACCTCTTTCATCATTGTCGCAAGCTCCCCAATGGTGGTTTCCACTTCGCATCCTATATTGAAAGCTTCTCCCTCTGCTTTTTCAGAAAATGCCAGATCGGCTACGGCGATCACAGCGTCATCGATATAGGTGAAACTCCGGGTCTGCTTGCCATCCCCATGAATCGTGACGGGCTCGTTTGAAAGGAATTGCTGTAGCATGATGGGTATGGCCCTTCCATTTCCCAGTGTGTCGAGCATGGGACCGTAGATATTGAAAAAACGATAAATGACAAACTTGAGCCCTCTCTGCTGTGCGTAGGCATAGCAGTAATGTTCGCAGGCGGCTTTTGCCGTGGAATAGCTCCAGCGATTGATCTTAGTGCTTCCAAGGACCCGCTCGTCGTCTTCCTTCCAGGGCACTTTCGGGTTGCGCCCATACACTTCCGAGGTGGAAGCGAAGGCCACTTTGATCCCATTCGACGCGGCCATTTCGAAAATATCAATCGAGGCTTTTAAATCAAGTTGTAACGTGGTCAGCGGTTCGGTCACATATACCATGGGGTCCGCAATTGCGGCCAAGTGAAAAATCAGATCTGACTGCTTGATTTCTCGTTCCATCATGGTGTGATTGAGGATGGAATCCCGAATAAAAGTGAGCTTGGGATGGCTACGAATTTCTTTGAGCCGGTCTCCATCGGAAAGATCAATGCAGATTACGGTATGACCCTGATTCACCAGTTCTTTGCAAAGGTAGGAACCGATAAAACCGGCTCCGCCTGTGACGACAATACGACTCATTAACAGTCTCCCGAATTTATGTTATGCGAAGAAGATAAAATTTGCCTGAATGTAATGTTTGATATCCCGGATTTAAGTTCAACTCCTCCAACTCGACATAACCGGAGTTGACCAGCAAATGGGTGATGGAATATTGCTTCAAAATTTGGTTTAAAGGTTTCTTAAGCACAGGAAAGAAGTCATCGTAGTGCTTGAGATGAGCGATCGAACTATCCGTCGAAAGTACTTTGGCTTTCGAAAAATACATGACGGAATCCGCTAACAGCAGTGGGACAGACATCAGGCGGACTTCCCCTGATTGTTCATCGATCAAACGAAATATCTTCCAAAGCTCTTCTTTAATCGAACGATCGTTGTCTTTATAAACTACTTTCCATTGTAAGTAAAGTGACATGCCAAGGCTGATGGACCAAAGAGCGATAAGGCTGGACACTGTTTCGGTGACATAACCCGCGTCCATCAAATATAAGGAGAGCTGAGCCGTCACAAGAGACGACGGAAAAATCCCCGAGTCCTGATAACGTTCGCCTTCTCCAATGAATTCAAAAAAATGGATCTGACGGATGAGGATGCCGACGAGGGTCAAACATGCGGACCATAATATCAGCAGTTGCCAGATCGGCGTTTCAAGCCCCGCTTCCTGCAAGGAAATCACTCCAAAAAAAGCCAGAACTGCTACCAGTAGAGGAAGGACACAGGATGGATTGGAGGCCAGGATGGCGATCAGAGGCAATTTCTGTATGTAGCTGTATATTTTGAATACAATATCTCCACTGGTGTCTTTCTTTTCGTCCTCGGTGGACTTTTTGGGTAACCCCCGTATTTGATGGGCGTAACGGTTGTGAATGTTTCGGCGCCAATACTCAAGCATTTGTATATGACCTGTCAGCACGCGCCATGAATAACCGCGTGTGACGAGGATGGCGCCTCCAAAACAGACCAGTAGAAAGAAAAGTGGATAAACACTTTTTTCATAAAGGATCAACCCGATGGTATAAAAAATAAAAGCCTGAAGTGAAAAACGGTGGGCCGTAATGAGCAAAATACCAAACAACAATCCCAGAGAAAGCGCCCAGTAGGAACCCTGAGCCAGAAAAAGAATGAACAAAAAAAACGTCAGACTCGATAAAAGGGAGGCGAAGGATCTTGTCGTGAGGTTGGAGTTTTCTATGACCACCAGTGGGGATAGAATGTAAGTTGTCTGGGCGATCAATCCGCCGTACACGCTTTCGGTCAGAATCCATCCCGAGAAAAATAAAGTGAAGCTATGCAACATGTCAAATACAGGGGAGATCATCCACTGATAGCGGTCTGCCAATGATTTGGGCAAAAAGGAGATGACGATGCGCAACAGAGGCGGGTAATCACTGGGTTCGGTAAAGATGTATTTGTCGCTGGATTTTGGAAGCTCTTTCTGGGTTCGAATGTAATCGGCCATCAAGAGATGTCGCCAGGTATCCACACCAAAATAGCGATTTCGCCACCGAGGCCAAACCTGAAGGAAAAAGCTCCCGATAGAAACCACGAGCCCCAATACGCTTCCCCAGAACAAACTCATTTCAATAAAACCTCTTTTTCCGCGACCAGGTAGATGTCACGAAACCCGGGTTGGCTGGATTCTTTGAGAAGAAGCCTTTTGTACCATGTGGATTTATAAATGTTGGTGCGGCAAATGTATTTTCCAAGATAAAATAATGGGATGCACAAGGTGCTGACCCATTTCCCTTTGAGGTCGAGTCGGATTAGTTTAAAGCCAGTCGCATTCAAATGATCCTCAATTTCCTGCTCACCAAAATGCCGGTGATCGATCATCCAGTGGGCAATGTCCATGATTCCGTGAAGCCAGTGGCTGTGGGGGGTGGACAAGACGAGTTTCCCGGTGGGAACCAGTACCCGGTTTATTTCACGGAGGGCCTCTTGCTCTTTTCCTCCCAAATGTTCAAAAACGGTGAACAAAAGAATCGCCTCGAAACTGTTGTCTTGAAAAGGAAGTTCAAAAAGATCGCCGTTGACGAATGAAACCGATGGATGGGCGGCTCGTGCGATTCCAAGAGCGTTGATATCCTGGTCCAGGGCAAATGCTTTTTGAGGAAGACCGGAAGAAATTGCCTCGAAACTCCCTGTCCAGCAGCCGATGTTTAAAATCCTTTTGCCTCGGATCCATTCCTCAGCGTAGACAATGTCGACATGATGGTATGCGTCAGGGCGACAATCCTCAAATCCGGAAAGAAATTTTAATGGGTGAGAAGATTTTTCATTCATTCCCAGTGTGTTCTAGTAAAAATTTTATTCAAGGTTACTTAGATCTTTCTTCTTAACCTAAAGTTTAAAGGGGCTTTAATTTAATATTCTAGGACGGTTTAAATATTGAAACCCAAAAAATAAAATGATTCCCAGGATAGTGATCCATGTTCCAATGCGCAACAGGCGTTGTGGCTTGAAGGATAGGATTAAATCATAATTGCCAGCATTCTGCAGGTAAAATCCGTTTGCAAAGCCGTTTACTTTAAAGTGTGGGAATTCCATTTTAGCGCCGTCATCTTCTGCGTTACTGAGACTCCAGCCAGGGTGAAACGAATCCGACACGACCAGATAGCCAGGTTCAGAAAGGGACACCTTCAACTGGTATTCAGTCGGGCTGATTTTTTTGAATTCAGGCAAGGGGTCTAAAGTGCTTTCAGGAGTTTGGTGGACGGGTGAAAAAAAGATCGCCGCGTTGGCACCACGACGCTGAGTGAATTCGAACGTATTCTCTCCCGAGTTCATTTGGACGACACTTTTAAAGCCCAGTACCTTGTTTTTTATTGTTTTTTTCAGGCGGATCTTTGATCCGTTAATTTTCAGGTTGGGTTTAAAGCCCTGCTCTGCGCCGACAAGATCGGTTCTGTGATCCGTCGGCACCACAAGAGCTTCCATTTGCGTGGCTTCAGGAATATTAAAACCACCGGAAAAAATAAAGTCTTGAAAACGAAAGGATGGTTTCAAAAAGCCGAAAGACAGATGTTCTTTGCCTCTTTGGGTTCCCGAAAAAGGAGTATAAAAGGAGATGATGTTTTCTCCCGGCTTGAGAGCGATACTTCTAACGAGGATTTCGGCGGGTTGATCCCCTTTCAAAGGAATGACCTTTACGAGCTCTCCGTTCAGGTAGAAATACAAGGATCGATCTGTTTTATACGAGATGGATTTAAAAACAAAATTAGAACGAAGACTTTTTTTATGCGGGTTGATCACTGAAATATGTCTGGCTGTCGGGCTATTTGTTTTCATCCAGACCCAGGTGCCCTCAGGGCCTTTTTCCGGAAGATAAAAACCTTCCAAAATTTTCAATTCGGTTTCCGGGTTCTTTCCTGAACTGGAATTTTCATCATCTATTCCGACGGGTTCCAGGGTTTGGGTGTCAAACACAATCTGTCTGGGAAACTTGTTATAGGGGGCCGATTTTTTTGCATCATCTTCGGGATTGTAGGAAATCATTGAAACGTGATCAAGAGGCAGGTGTTTTTCCCATTCTTTATTTTCCGGTTGGCTTGCGACCAGAAACACAGGACGTGTCGGCCAAAGCTCCTGCGTTATTGGCCCCAGGGAATTTTCGGAGCCGTCAATGACATGCATGTCTGGAGAAGTGTATACAAAAGGCAGGTTGGTATCAACTGAGTAGAATTGATAATTGCCGAACTCGCGATCGGGTTTGAGTCCTGGTTGTCGCGCCAGCCTTTTCTTGATGGATTGATAGGAATCTCCGGTTTTGTGGTATTTGGTCGACCGGTCATGCAGAACCCATTTTGTATTCAATAGCGCGAGTAGACGCTCCGCGCGTGGCAGTTTATTCCGATAGATTCCCTGGTGAATCATGTTTGTAAGAAACAGAGTCTGGTTTGGCGCGCCCTGCGCATAAAGGATTTTTTCAGGGACATATTGAAAGATCACGGGCTGGTCGGTGAAATGGATCAGAAAAGGAGCAAACCCCCTGTAGCCCCAATCCGTTGTCCAGAAACGGTCTTCATTCAGGGCAAATGTCCGGGTGTTTTCCTGAAGACTGTCCAACCACGTCCCCGCTTCGGACACGTAGTCGGGAATCATGACTCTTGAAGGCGGCAGGTAGGATCTTTCCTCCGAGCTTGGAAACGTTTTTCCCGTTGCCAGTGGGAACGCGTAAGCAATGATCATCACGATCAACAATGCTGTGGAAGCAAAATAAGCACGTGGGTTATTTTTGAACCGGGATTCCAGCCAGGTGGCAAACGCTCCAAGAAAGACGGCATAGCCGATGCAAACCAACAGCATGAACTTGAAGTATGGGCTTCTCGCGATCCAGAAAAATGGGATGTGGTCGAACATCCATTGATAAATAAACCCAAAGAGAGAGGCGCTTCCCATGCTGAGCCAAATTCCCGTAAATGTCAGGCAAATAAAAAGTTTTTTATGTTCGCAGTTGCCTTTGTAAATGCCGTAGGCGACAAGAATGGGAAGAACCCAACTCAGAAGTAAAAGGATACCAATGGACTGGTACAATGCAGAATAGGGGCGATACGGTTCTCCCACTCCCTGGTACCAGGTCCAATCCCCAAGAAACCGGATCACATTGAAAAAGCCGGTGAATTGGCTCTGGCCCTGAAGCCATCCGATGTATTTCTCAGGACCGGATTCATAAGCTCCCTGCCCGACAAGATTCCATGCCTCGATCACCTGCGGAACAATCCAGTAGGCGTTTACAATGGCCATGAGGACCGCGGCTTGAGCTAAAAACCCCGCAGTTTGCGAGAAGGTCTTGTTTTTAACGCTCCTGACAATCAGGTATCCTGCCAGAATCCCCAGTAGAAGAGTGATGGTCAGGGCTTCGGAAATATTGTTGCCGATTGGAGCCAGCAGGAGGGAGGCAATGGCGATTTTTATAAATAGAAAGCTTTTTTTTTGCGAGCCGTCAACGCCATCCAGTGCGAGAGAAATGAGCCACGGCAAAACCGCGTAGGCCGCGACCAGAGGAGGCTTGAATCCCAGCCAGACATGTTCCTGCCAATGGTTGAACAGGTAAAAGGTGACCGTTACCAGGGGAGCGCCGAACCGTCTCGATTCTGGAAATATTCGTTTGGCCAGACCGTACATGCTGAGCGCGGCAAACAGAAACCAGCCCGTGAAAGTCAGCATCTGGGTTTCCCAAAGCGACAGACCGAGCCATCTGAGAGTCGTGGGAATCGCTTGAAAAAAAACCAGACACGGGTCCAGTATCGATTCGGCGCCTGTTCCTATCCTTGGATTCCACATGGACAGGTATTGCAACCAGCTCTCCAGGGTAGGTGAATGCCTGAGGTCTTCAGTGTTCATCACCAATCCGGGAGTGAACCAGTAAACGGGAGCTATTCCCATCAGGCAGACCACAAGGAATGCTGTGACCTTGTCGAAGCTGAATTTATTCTTAAGGTCGGTTGATGTCATTTCAATACCCCATCTGGCTGAATACATTGGAAAATATTTTGTCCCAGGTGAAATCCTCTGCCATCCTCAAACTGTTCGACCGGAATTCGGCAAGTTTAACTTGATCGGTTAAGAGAGAAACGACGGCCTCAGCTAAAGCGGCAGGTGACCAGTCGATGATCATGCCTGCTTTTCTTTGATGAATTTCTTTGGCGACCTCAGGGACATCCGTGATGACCACAGGCAGACCACACCCCAGATAAAGCCGGGGTTTGGAAGGGTCATTGAAATGCTTCAGAGAAAGATGGTCCTTTCGGTAGGGGACGATGCCGAGAGCAGAGGAGGCGAGTAGATTTTCTATTTCCGTCGGATTCCCAATGGTTCCCAAGAATTCGATATTTTTCTCCAACCCGAGTTCCTGAACCCGGTCACGCAACTTAGGCGCGTCAATGCCATCGCCGACAATAACCAGTTTGGCTTGAGGAACCTTTTCCAGAATCTGTGGCATGGCCTCCACCAGACAATCCACGCCATCAGTTGGATGGAGAGCTCCTACATAGACCAGCCGATGCGGGTCAAAACTTTCTTTAGAATCCACTCTGACTCTTGAGATGTCGGCTCCAAACCCGGATTTTTTTAAAATATGCGGGCATATCAGATCGTCCTTGGCTCCCAGTTCCAGACGCATGGGCTTGACTCTGCCGCTTTGCACCCAGGCCCAGTCAGCGCCATGAACGCAATAGCGATCCATGGCATGAAATATCTCATTTAGTTTTGTATTGTCAAACCGTTTCGGAGAATAGTCGATCACATCATACACGATTTTTTTAGCGACCTTGAACCGGCGAAGCCAAATTCCCATGATCGCGTTGACGGCTTCCACCCCGACATAAAGATCGAACCTTCTGCCAAGACGCAGCATGAAATACGCGGTGGACAAAACATCCCGAATTTTAAAAGCGATATAAGGGAAGGGAGTTTGCTGGATATCCGCCCGGGCCGTGTTGTAGGGGAACCAGAACATGGGGAAGCGAATGGGTTTCTGCTCCACGCCATTTAGGCAAACGGTCATGGTTGGCGTGACATCGACGCAATAAGATTGAGGTTGCTCGATAAACACAACTTCTTTCGCTCTTGATTTAAGATATCGGTACAGGTCCTGGGGAGGTCCGGCAATATGAGAGGGGCGTCCTTTTTCATCTTTCCAGGTATAACTGACAATACAGACACAGGTTTTGGCAAGAGGATGACGGGAATCAAAAGGCGTCTCATTTTCGGGCATGTTGAAGGATATTTTCTTTCTATTGGGCTTCAAACGCAACAACCGCATTTGCCAGCTTTATAACCTCGTCTTCAGTCAGTTCGGGAAACAGGGGCAGAGAAAGAATTCGCGTTCCCAGACTCTCGGACACTGGAAAACTGCCAGCGCCTTTTTCCAATCCTGAATAAGCTTTTTGAAGGTGAATCGGGATTTTGTAGTGAATTCCCGTGATGATCCCTTGCTTGTGGAGATATTCTGCCAGCAAGTCTCTTTTGTCCGCTTGAATTATATACAGATGAAAAACATGGTTGGCGTAGTCCATTTCCTTGGGCGTGGTAACGCCCGCATTTGACAGCAGTTCATTCAATTGGTGAGCCCATTGCCGTCTGAGGTTGTTCCATCGGTCCATATGGGGCAACTTCACTTTCAGTACTGCCGCCTGAATGCTGTCCAGCCGGTTGTTATGCCCGTGAACAATGGCGTTGTGTTTATCGCCGCGACCGTGGTCCGAGATGGCGCGCGCTTTTCGAGCCAGATTCTCATCGTTGGTGACCAGCGCTCCGGCGTCTCCGAAAGCCCCAAGATTTTTAGTCGGAAAGAAACTGAAGCAGGCGGCGTGGCTGACTTCACCGGCACGTTTTCCCTTGTATTGGGCGCCATGCGCCTGGGCGGCGTCTTCCACCACCGCCAAACCGTGTTTGTGAGCGATTTTAAGAATCGGGTCCATGTCTGCCATTTGCCCGTATAAATGAACAGGAAGGATCGCCCGGGTTCTGGGTGTGATCGCGGCTTCAACCAGGCTGGGGTCCATCGTGTAACTTTTCGCGTCCACATCTACAAAAACCACCTGGGCGCCGGTTTGCATGATCGCCTCCGCAGTGGCGACGAAACTGTTGGGCACTGTGATCACTTCATCTCCGGGTCCGATCTCCAAAGCCTGAAGCGCGAGTTGCAGTGCTCCTGTTCCTGAGGCGGCCCCGACGCAATGCCGGGTTCTTTGATAGGAGGCGAACATCTCCTCAAATTCACTGACATCGGGCCCAAGAATGAATTTGCCGCTTTCTATGGTTGCTTTGAGAGCCTGATTGATTTCATTCTTGAGGGTCTGATATTGCCTGCTGATATCGAATAAAGGGATCATTCTGTTTGTGTTTTCGGTTTACAGTTTCGTTGTTTCAATTAGTAATAATTATTGATAAAAACCTTTGTCAGGCATTTTTTTGTCGTCTTTGAACAAAAAAAGAAACCCCGTGGAAGATGAGAAGCCCCGCGCAGGCGGTGACCGTGATCCCGCTTATAAGAACTCCCAGATAAAATAATCTTTGCGGCCAGAATTCTATCACTATTTCAAAATCCACACTTCCATCGGGGTGCAATTGATACCACCCGGACTTTGGACCCTCAACCGCAGGGAATTTTTTCAGGAGATCGAGGTCCAGCCACCAGCTGTTGGCGAATCCATTGGCCCTCCAGTGGAAAGTAGCAGGCCAGCTCACAACGTTGGAATTTTGAGCGCGGTCCACATTCCAGACTTGCAAGTCCTCCTTAATGCAGACTTCATCGCTGTCTTTGCCTTCAGGACACATGGCTTTGAGTTTGCCGGGAAACCACGTTTCCCAAATGTCTCCCAAGGGCAGGTTGTTATTTCTGACCGCATTAGGCATGGCTATAGAGCTTAAAGTCTTTTTTAGGTTTTTAGTGGATGCTTGTGCCAAACCAGGTTCCGGGTTCCAGGGTTTCAAATAAATCCTCCACTTATCGTGGAAGTGTTCGTTGAAAATCAGCGGGAAATTGTTCTTCGCCCGGTGAATTCGCAGGCGGTATTTGGTCGGATTGATTTTTATGAACTCGATGTCTGGAAACAAGAGTTTTTCGGAATTTTTCAAAAAATGGACTTCATTGCCCAATTCGGGGTCCAGCAAAACCTGGTCTTCAAAATTCAGCGCAAAAAGATTTCTTCTCATTGATTTCAGATGATTTAAATTCTGGTCTTCGATGAAAAAAATATTTTTGCCTGCTATGGTGTCCAGTGTTTCAATGAAATCCCCTATAAAATCCAGACCCTTTTGTCGCTCTGCCGCCTGTGCCGGATTTTTCAACCACTCACTTCCCCAATCGGAAACGAGTAGGCAAAGGATCAAAGAAACCATGAGAGTGATTTTGAACTGGTTTCGAAATCTCATGAATTCTCAGGAGCAGGCTGGAGGACGAGTTGATTTTATCGACGGATGCTTTTTCTGGGGGGGGCCGGAATCATCGCATCTTTTCAGACAGGGGATGATTGAATCATAAGATAGGCTCATGTGCTTACGGGTTTGCCTTCGTGCTTGGTCAAATTAAATACATGTTGACGGACACGGCGGACGGCTCTTGTGCCATAAGTGAATAAAAATTGCCAGTCGGATTTATTTTGTAAAGACAGAAAATTTATCTGGCGGGCGATGAACCTTGGGTTGAATGCAATGCCATAAATTTGTCGTATCGCCGCATAATAGGCGTCATGCGGAAGAGGTGTTTTAACGATGAGCTTGCTCATGTCGAAGTCGTCATAATCGTCGGTCAGCAAGATATTGTTGTCAATGCACTCCTGATGATAGGGCGTGAAGTCCAGGGGTGTGCAGAGGGTGACTTGCAGGGTACGGGCCAAACCTTTGAACATTAAATTCTGCACGGTTTTCACGGTTTGATCCAACTGTTTTTGCGTTTGCCAGTAATAGCCGACCATGATAGTGAGGTGAGGGAAAAGTCCGTGTCGGGTGTATATTTTCAGGTTTTGTTCCGCATCATTCACCCCGTAACCTTTGTTGAGCCGGGTCAGAGTTTCTTCATCGCTGGCTTCCAGGCCGATCAGGACAAAGCGAAAGTTGGCTTTGGCGAGGAGAGCGACGGTCTCGTCATCCAGGTATCCAAACCGCGTGTTGAAGCCAAAGTAGCAGTCTTTCTTGTGCAGGCCACGGTCGATGATGCCTTTTGCAAACTCGCGGGCTTCCTGGCCGCGATACCAGACACCGGAATCGTCGAAAATTTCCCTGGCGCCGTAGTCTTCTATCAGACGCTGATATTCGTCGAGGCTCTTTTGCACGGACCGGACGGAAAAAGTCAAATCGGGGCCGTTGTACCGGCAAAAGGTGCATTTCCCGAACATGCAATCGCGAACCACGCTGGTGGCATAGGTTCCCGGTGTTTGCAGATAATTTCCATTTTCGTAAGCATAGTTTTTCCACTGGACGAGATCGCGGTCGATGTCCGGGGAAAGATCGAGATGTTCGACCTGCTTGAAATTGCCTGAGTCGTAAAAATCTTTTTCATCGCGCCTGATCATGAGCCCTTCTATGGGGCACTCGTCCCTCCAGTTGGAGTGTTCGTCGATATAGGGGACGAGCTTCCTGAGCACGAAATCAATGTGATTGCTTCTCAGAACAATATCCGTCTGGCTCCTGCGCAGGGTTTCTTCGGGCTTTCGCATCGAGTGGTAGCCGGTCATGATGACGATGCACTCGGGACGGTCGGATTTTAGTTTGTTGATCAATTGCCAATAGAACTTCATCACCGGCGTGGTGCTTTCAAAAACGACTACATCCGGCGCCCAGTTGATGAGGTCCTGATACCATTGGTCAAAAGTTTTCAATTGGGAGTTTCCATCGTCCCAGAGAATTTCATAACCAAGATCACGGAGCCACGTCGCCGCCTGACCGTGAACTACCGGGAGAAGGTAGGTCGGTTTTTTAAAAAATTGAACATTTCGGTTTTGTGACACCATGGCCTTTTGGCCGTCTTTATTTACTATAGGAGGGTAGGATATGGCTATTTTCATGAGGGGTGACCCAAGCTTCGAAAGGTTAAATAGAGATTGGTTTTTTGAAGATTAAATTTAAATTCATGCCGGGATAATGTTTGCCGACAGAATAAAGCCATCGCAGGTTGCCAGACGGCTGGATGCCCGCATTGCGCAGGTCAGAAAAAAGCTTCTGTAAAAATTTGATCTCCAGACACTCCAGCCTGGCGTAGAATATCATAAGTGTCGTGGATCATTCCCTGATTTCCGCAAAGATAATATACCTTATCAATAGAAATCTCTATTTGTTTCAGATAATCAGAAACCCGACCATTGAATCCGTCCCACTTTTCCCGGGACACGCAACAGGTGATTCGGGCGGGGTCGTAATCCTGATAATCATGTTTTTCCCCGGTGTCTCTTATTCCGTTGATGATCTGATAATCCAGGTTCGGGTAACTGCGGACAAAAGAATGAAAAGGGGCGATTCCCGTACCCGTTCCAATGAAAACAAAGCGGGCGGTTTCGATTTTCTCTGGATCAATAAAAAACGACCCGTAAGGTCCGTGGAGTTCTACGTCCGAACCGGGTTCTGCTGTACGCAACTTCGGTGAGACCGTTCCACCCGTCACTTCCTTAATTAGAAACTCCAGATAAGGCTCGTCGATTCCAGAGTAGGTAGAGTATTCCCGATTGACCCCACTATCTTTCAAGCCTAAGTTAACGCATTGCCCAGGTTTAAAGGAGAAACCATTTTTCTCCAACCGAATGACGTAGGTTGACGGCGATAGATTGCGAATTTCCACTACTTTATGCAACAAATTATTTTCTCTTGGAATATTTCCGGCATCAAAACAATTGCATTATCTGTTCATCGGCCAAGGGAGCTTTTGAGTTCCCGTGAGGTCAGGCCCATGCCGAATCGCAATCCATACCAGATATGAGTTAAAATTATATAGGGGACCGCTCCAAGCGCAACGCTCATAGGCTCATGCCGCCTTATATCTTTCCACGAAATAACCAGCGCGATCGAGTAAACCGCCCAACCCGCGAGATATAAAAAACCCGCCAACTTAGAGATAAGGGAAAGAACCATGCCGAACACGACGAAGCAGACCCAGATAGAGGGAATGAAGTATTTAAATTTTCGGGATGTTTTTGGGAATTTTTTGGCGAAAAACCCCCGGTGCAATCCATAGTTTCCAATTTGCCGCAAGTGTTTTGGAAGCCCCGGTCGGCGATGATGCCAGACAACAAGTTCGGGAACATAAACTATTTTAGAACCTGTTTGCTCGATAAATTTCATGCAAAACAAAGTGTCTTCCCCCGGCCAGTACTTGGAGTCAAACCCTCCTGCCATTAAAAACGCTTTTTTGCGGACGATCAAATTTACGCTTGGCCAGTCGTCTACTTTTCGACCCGGTGGGCAGGGGACATAGCGTTCGGGGTTGCCTCCAGAAACAGAGCTCAAAAATACAGCGCCCGAAACACGCGCCCAGAAGGGATCGTGTTGAGGGGTGATGGCCGGTCCGCCGATGGCCCCCACATCTGGATGCTGGCTAAAGAAATGCTGAGCGACATCCAGCCAGTCAGGCTCGGGGTAGGCGTCGTCGTCAATGAATGCAAGAAATTCTCCCTTCGCCTTTTTTGCCGCCATATCCCGCTTGATAGCCGGGTTCACTTCGCCAGTCGGTAGGATCACAATGGGCAAATGGGAGAATTTTTCAGGAAGAGAAAGCGCGTTATCTGGCAATAGAATGATCTCATAGTCGTCACCGGATAACTTGCCGATGTGCGAGAGGCATTCGTCCAAATCGGGCGACCAGCTTTTAAACGGAATAATAATGGAAAATGCGTTTGAGTCGTCACTCATCTTCATCAAACCCTATCTTGTTCTGGACGATATAAAGCGGACGGCGGATCACCTCGGTGTGGATATGGCCGATGTAAAGGGCGATCAACCCCAACGCCGCCAGAACCACTCCAAACAGCAGGGTGTTGAACACCACGAAAAAAGCGAGAGGTGTGTACAAGATCCCCTCCCACATAAACTGGGTGATTATCATGTAAAACAGAGTCACCAGAGAAAGGCTCACAACCGTTAGACCCAGCCAGCCGGTTATTCTGAGCGGCACCAGTGAAAACGTGGTGAAGGAATTGATCGCCATCCGGGTCAGGTCACCCAAACTGAAGGTGGATTTTCCCTGGGCGCGATCGGGGGCAGAAAAGGTGACAAAAGTTTTCTTGAATCCCATCCAGTCAATCAGTCCACGAAAAAACCGGGTACGCTCTTCAAACGTTTTTAAAACATTCAGCACCTCTTTGTCCAGCAGGCGGAAATCGGTGGCCTTGGAATGGATTTCAAGGTCTGAAAAATTTTTCAGCATATAATAAAAAAACCGTGATCCTGCTTCTCTTATCAGGGAATATTGGATCGCTTCGCGTTGCGTGGCGACGATTAGATAGCCGCATTCCCATTCAGCCACCAACTTGGCGATGAGGGCTGGCGGGTGCTGAAGATCGGCGTCAATGAAGATCACCGCATCGGCATCGGTGACCGCCTCCATCCCTGCTGTCAGGGCGATTTCCTTGCCAAAGTTTCTGGACAGGCGCACGCCCTTCACTCTGGGGTCGTCACAGGCCATCTCCTCTATGATTTCCCAGGTGTTGTCCGAACTTCCGTCGTTGACGAAAACAAACTCCCAGCAATAAGAACCCAAACCATGGGTTGCGTTTTTGGCTTCTTTGAAGAACTGCAACAGGTTTTCAGATTCGTTGAAGGCGGGAACAACAAGAGCGATTTTCTTTCTCTGGTCCAACGGTTCCTTCTGGGCGTTACTTTGGGGCTTGATCAATTCCAAAACGGTGCCCTCCTCAAGCGGGTTGTCAAGCCTTGTAAAACTCGCTGGATACTACCATTTTTATTTGACCTGGGCGATTTATATTATGGAAATGGCAATGAACGCATATTATTTTCTAAAATACCGGGATTGGGGGTAATTTGCTTTAAAACCCGAAATAATCCAAACCTTTCAGAATGTCAAAGGGGTGAGAGGAAGTGCCTATTGGTAAAAAAAGGAAGGGTGGAGGGAATCCAATTCCGACTTATTAATTTACTTGGATGACGGATTCTGATACATAAAACTTTTAAATGGATTTGTCGGTTTTTTCTGGGCCGTATTTTTTCCTGAAAAACGTCAATGCTCAAAATCAAACGATTTTATTATGGCCAATAAACGTTCCCTCAGTTTTTTTAAAATCCTGGTTTTTTCTGTTATTCCGCTCCTGATCCTGATCCTAATTTTGGAATTAGGATTTAGATTCTATTTTTATCAAAAGGAAGGTCAGTATGATCTGGCCATTGTCGAATTGTACGATAGAGGGAAATTCGACCTGCTAAAACGACTTGCTCAAAAAAAAGTGGCCGACCTCGCCGTCCCACCGAGATTGGAAGAAGCCTTGTATTCCGAGGAGGGAGAGCCTCTTTTTGAGGAATTTAAAAAGTTATACGAAAAGTATTTTAAATTATTGGTGACTGCGACTAAAAAAATCGATTCTAAATTTGTTGTTTTGTATATTCCTTCTGATAACTACCGAACCAAATCGTTCAATAAAAAAACGCGAAAATTTTACAGGGAATTGACCCAAAAATATGAGATAGAATTTTTAGATTCCACCGATGAGTTCATGAAGTGGCCGACGGACATTCCCACCCTTCGTCCTGAAAACGGCCATCTATCCAGATTTGGAAACAAACTGGTGGTTGAAAATCTTGCAGAAGTGATTAAGAAATATGACGACTACCGATCTTCTTTTCACTTCAGTGAGAGGCCAAAACTGTTCGGAGACCTGGTGCCCAACGAAAAAAAATATTGGAGACTCTGGGAAGCCAAACCTTTTAGAGCCACTACAAACTCACAGGGATTGCGGTTGAATTATAATTTGGCCTTCCCGAAAATAAAACAGCGCATCTTGATCCTTGGCGACTCCTTCACTTATGGCCCTTACCTGGGAGATCATGAAACTTATCCGGCCCTGCTGGATACAAAATTTCCTGAAAAAGAAGTGATCAATGGGGGGGTTCTAGGGTACACCATTACCGATGAAGTGGGCCTTTTTGTTGGCCGGGCAAAATATGTCGAACCGGACATCACCATTCTCCAGGTTTTGGACAACGACATTTACGGATTGTTTTTTTTCAAGAGAAATGAATTCAGCCGTAATAAATATTTGTCTAGGCGATTGAGTGGAATCACTTCAATGAGCGCGAAGAAAAAGATCTTTCCGCCTTCAGAGCAGGAGTTGAATTTTATCGAATTAATAAGAGAAAAAACAGCTTCATGATTCGTATCTTCAATAGATCCTCGAATTTGAAATTTGCAACCTATCCCAGGCAATAACAACAGGGCAATTTAATGATTTTTTCCAAAACAGTAATTGAAGCGGTTAGGAAATATATAAAAATCACTAGAATTCCAGATAAATGGGTTTCTGACCTTTTTGCTGGCCTTGCCATTGTTGCCATTTGTTTCTTAGCGTTCGGGGGGCTTTTGAACGCCCCTTCTACACAAGAATTTGGAGAAGGTACGTCGTTTTATGGCACACCTAATCTGATCGCGCGGGATGCTATCAAAGAACATGGTTTTCTGCCCATTTGGGATTTTCGCACGGGAGCCGGAGATCCCCTGCACTCAAATCCATTAGCCACCCAGTTTTATCCATTTTCTCTATTAGGATTTCTCTCAGAGAACCCTGCCCTTGATGGGATTCGCTGGATGACATTCGCGCATTTTCTGGTAGCGGGATTTGCCATTTACATATTTGTGCGCGGGTTGGGTGTCAATCCAATTCCAGCCCTTCTGGCTCCCTCAGCGTATATTTTAAATGCCCACAATTTTTGGCAAGTAAGCAACGGAGTTACGGGACAAATTTTTGCTCTAAGCTGGGTTCCTATAGGTGCTTGGTTATTGCTGATCAGTTTGAGGCGAAGGAGTTTGGTCTGCGCAATAGGTGCTGGAGTTTGCTTCAGCATGCTGATCCTTGCAGGAACAGTATACGACCTTTATTTTGCCGGAATCATCATGGCCATCATTGTAATTGTGGAAAGTGCCTATATTATTTCTCAAAAAAAAGAAGAAGCTATTTCACGTATATTGGCACAATTGGGAGGATTGAGCGCGATTGTTGTTATCACCATGATAGGGGTGTCTGCTGTAAAACTTTTGCCTGTTATGGAGTATCAGCCCATTTCCACACGTATGGCCTTCACTCTAGAGGAAGCCCAGGTAAGCCTGGAGAATATTCCTACCTTTAAAAAACTTCTTGTTGGTTCATTTCGGCATATACCCGCCAGTGCCATCCCAGGCGCTAATTTGGTGTTGTTTCTTTTTGCCATTGCGGCTTTTCTCAAACCCACCCGAATCGTAACTGGTCTTGGTTTGATGGTGGTCATCAGTATTTGGGCATCCCTGGGGCAAAGAGTTCCTCTCGATCTTTATGCGTTTTTTTATCACGTTTTACCAGGGTTTAAATTCAATAACACCACAATCCGCTTTATGAATATTTTTTATTTCGCCTACCCGGTTTTGGCCGCTATTGGGGCAAACACCCTTATTAAAATTTCGAGAAATCGGTTTGGGGGAAAGGGTGAAAAGATAGCAATTGGGAGTGGGGTTTTTGCGGTGACCTTACTCGCTGTCAGCGGGATTCTTCCCATGCAGAAAATGATTTCCCAGACCCCCAGAGCAACTTACGAACCAGAACCCGTTCCAGGATCATTTAATGATTCCCTAGTGAAAATGGTGAAATCACAAGGAGACCACACCTTCCGGGTTTACAGCACCTATATATTTAGACTGGATGAGAATACTGTTAATCCTCTTTCTGCAGAAACATACGGGTATGACCTTGTAAACCCTACGAATCAGCACATGGTTTCAAAGTATCAGTTCATGCCTTATTTTGGTCCCGAAAAAAATACATTTGACCGGTCCCAGGTGCTCTTGTCCATCTTGAACGCCCGCTACTTTGCTTTTCAATCCGAATACGATTTTATAAAGTCGAATGGTGAAATACCATTCGTGCAAAACGCCAAGGGAGCAATTTACGAAAATAAGAAAGCTTTAAAACGGGCCCAGGTAATTCCGCGATCCATTCTATTGATTGGTGAGGATTTTGACGAGGATTTTAACTCTATGGAAGCGCGGCTCATCGTTTTTCATCCGAAATTTGATCCGCAACGGGTTGTGGTTTTACACGGAAAATCATTTTTCGTGGATGATTATGATCTCGAATTTTTGCATACTTTTGACGCGATTGCTCTGACCAACTGGTCTGCAAAAAGTATGGAGAAAGCCAAAAATCTTTTAGAAGGTTTTAAAAAAGATGGCGGTAAAGTTGTAACTATGTCTTACAAAGACCGGTTGGAAAAAAATCCTTTCCGAAGGTCCAGCGGGATGCTCACTCAAGTCAACCCACCCAAAATATTGTCCGTTGAGGCATATAATGCTTTAGAAAACCTTCTCAATGAACTAAATGGGTTGGATGGAAAAAGTTCCTCTCCTGATGTGAAAATCATATCTTATAAACCGTCTCGCATGGTGTTTCAAACCGGGAAAAATGATCGTCATTTACCCTTTGTTTTTAGCCAAACATTTTATCCCGGGTGGAACGTATCTATTGATGGTAAACCGGCAGAATTATTCATGGCCGATAGTCTTATAAATGGGATCATGCTTCCACCAGGAAATTCACATACCATCGTTTTCCAATTCTCACCAAAAAGTTTTTTTGGCGGATTAACGATCACTTCAATCACGCTTGTGGTTATAGGAGTTGTATTTTGGAAAAAAAGGCAAGACTTATTGAAGCGGTTTTAGGCTTTTAGGGAATTAAGAAGGAGAACAGATCTTTTTAAATGGTTCATTGGTTAACTAATATGTTGATTGGCAAACGGAATCAATATAGATTGCCTGCATTGTGGCTTGTCATATTTTAAATTGTAAATCAATGTTGTCTCTTCAGGTGATCATTCATCATGGCCTACATTCCCCTTCAAAGCAGGGAAGAGATTAAATATTCCGGGCAGAGCGAAAACGAGTTGCTTAGTGGTTCCATTCAGGAAAAGGAACACCGACCTTACTTTCTAAAGTTTCCACAAAATCCCAAAATTCTTCTTCTCGAACCTTTCTATCCGCCGGAAGCTGCGTGGGGAAGTCTGAAAGTGGAGCAGGGATACCTCACCCCCCTGGGATCGGTTTCTATTTATCGATGGCTCCAGGACAAGGGCTATGATGTGCATTTTTTTGACACCCAGTTCGGTGATTTCAACTCAGAGGAGTTGAAAAATTACCTGAAGCAGGGGCAATACCACATGATCGGGCTTCCTGTCTTCACACCAACAGCCAGCTATGTATTTGAAACAGCAAAGTTGATAAGAGAGGCGTTGCCGGATTGCATTGTGGTGTACGGCGGTGTCCATGCCACAGACATGTCTGCGGAAAGCCTGCAGGAGTCTCCCGAGTGTGATTTCATCATACGGCGGGAAGGTGAGTTGACGATGGTCGAACTCATAGAAGCCATGAAGTCGGGAGAGACAGATTTTAGCCGTATTGAAGGGCTGACCTGGAGGCAGGATGCGGAAACGATCATCCTGAATCCCGATCGTGCGTTGATCCCGGATCTGGACGTAACGCCCTTGGGTATGTTTGGCGATCTTGATCTGACTCGATACGTTCCCCATCCTACACAATACATTCAACTGCCAAGCTATTCCATATTTACTCAACGGGGATGCCCCTATCCCTGTACATTTTGTGAAGCCAGTACGGCTCTGGGGAAAAAGCTCAGAGTGTTCAGCCAGGCCCGGGTGATCGAAGAACTTAAAATTCTCAAATATGAAAAGGGCGCGCGCGGAATTTATTTTCAGGATTCCACATTCACCCTGAATCGAAAATACGTTGTGGATCTGTTTGAGCGGATGATCAAAGAGGGATTGAATGATCTGTTATGGTCGTG
>CAYPQH010000003.1:28496-38458 GCA_964412825.1 uncultured Nitrospinaceae bacterium
TTTCCGGGCCACGACTAAAATAGAGACTCCAAACGGCGGTTTCAGGCGGGGGGCGGTCAACACATCGAAGTGGAATAAAGCGGTCAACGCTCGGTTGATCCAGGGAGTGTTGATCTGGTTTTCGCTTTCGAGTTTGATGTTCAGCAGGCGGATCATCTGACGCGCCACCCAGATGGGAGGGAACAAAAGATAGTTGAAATAAAAGCTGTCGACTATCGTGAAGCCGGCGCTTTTAATCCCGCGTTCAATCTGCCGTTTCGTGTACCGTCTTTTATGATGCGATAATTCGTCCTGCAGACCCCACAGCATTTGAAACGCGGGTACGGTGAACAACGCAGTTCCATCGGGCGCGAGTGTCCTGAAAAGCTCTTTCAGCGCGGGCATTTCCTCGACATGCTCGATGATGTCCGTCGCCAGAACCAATTGAAAATGATTGTCTCTGAAAGGCAGGTCACCGACGTCTCCTTTCTTCACGACTCCCAGACCTTTCTCGGCGCAAAACCGGATGGCGTCTTCGCTCTTATCCACCCCGGTCACATCTGAAAATCCCATTGTTTTTAACAACCGAAGATTCGATCCCGTCCCGGTCCCCACATCCAGAACGGATTCCTGGGTGGCGATGCCAGCGTCCTGAATGATTTTTTTGAACAGGGTTTTTCGACCGGCGAACCACCAGTGTGTTTCTTCCACTTCTGCTTCAACTGCGTAGACGGATGCTTTCAAGGGGTTCCTTTTAAGGGTTGGGGCTGTAGGGTTTTCAAGTCAACCGGATACAGAATTCTCCAGCAACCATCGACTCCAGAGATAGAGCCTGTGGTCGGCTTGGCCGTTCAAATGTTCGTTGATCTTTTTTTGCAAAAAAACCGACTCTCTGGCAGAAAGTTCCGAACTGGGGTTGAAAACCAGAGTCCCGTTTTTGAACCAGCTTCCGATGGGACTGCCAAATCCTTTTTTTTTGCGATAAATAACGTCCTTGGGCAAAACCGGCTCCATGGCTTTTTTGAATATATACTTGGTCTGGCCGTTTCGATATTTGTAGTCGTGGGGAATGCGACGGACAAAATCTACCAGGTCCACATCGAGATAGGGCGAACGCACCTCCAGAGAGTTCATCATGCTCGCCCGATCCAGTTTGACCAGAATATCATTCTGAAAATACAGTTTAGTGTAAAACTCCAGCGTCCGGTCCACAATATTTTTTCCAGGGTTCGCCTCCCAGAGTTCGATGGCCTCGGAGTAAACGTCTTCCGGGTCGATTTTTTCAGCGAAAAGTTCGCTCAGTTCCTGATGTTCCAGTGGCCCCATCCATACCGGGTTCCAGATGTTAGAAGGATAGCTCAAACCGCGCAAGGTTCGTTTGAGAATAAAATCCCGGCTGATATTTTTTTGCGAAGCGGGCAGTCTCGCGGCTAACAGGCGGATGCCCTGATGCACCGGCTTTGGAACCCACCGACTGTAATGTTCAGCGAATTTGAGAGCGCGAAAGGGATCGTAACCGGCAAAAAGTTCGTCCGCGCCATCGCCTCCCAGTGCCACCTTGACCTGTTGGCGGGCGGTCTGACACAGCAGATAGGTGGGTGCGAGGGAACTGTCCGCCACCGGTTCGTCCAGCTTGCCCGCTAATTCCGGCAGGATATCCATCAGGGCTGAAATGGGAAATTGTCGCTGATGATGATCGGTGTTCAGGTTTTTGGCCATTCGTCTCGACCAATCGGATTCGTCAAAACTGGCATCCTCGAACCCGATGGAAAAGGTGGAAAGGGTAGTGCCACCCATTTCCTCACCTGCATAGGCGGCGATGGCGGAGGAGTCGATGCCGCCGCTCAGAAAAACTCCGAGAGGAACATCGGCTATCAGACGTCTTTTAACCGATTGCCTTAAGAGAGAACGAATCTCCTCGCCCCATTCCTGTTCCGGGTTTTTGGGAATCTTCTCAAAAGGGTCGAGGGCAAAATCCCAATATCGCCTGATGTCCAGATGATCTTCTGACAGAGAAACCAACAGACTGCAACCGCTTTGGAGTTTGTAAATTTTTTCATACAAGGATGAAGGGGAGGGGACATACCCGTAGGCGTAGTATTTTTGTAGCGACCGTTTGGAAATTCCAGAAGTGACCCGGCGGTGTTTTATAAGCGCCGAAAGTTCCGAGGCGAAGGCGAAGGTTCCATTCTGCCGGGTGTAGAAAAGTGGTTTTTCGCCGAACCGGTCTCTCGATAAAAAAAGCCTGTTCAGGCCTGTTTCATAAATCGCAAACGCCCACATGCCGTTGAGCTTTTTGGGGAGATCCTCTCCCCACTCCCGGTATCCATGTAAAAGGACTTCCGTGTCCGAATGGTTGGTCCTGAACCGATGACCCCGCGCTTGCAGTTCCTCCCGCAATTGCAGGTGATTGTAGATTTCTCCATTAAATATGACGATGAGCGAGCCGTCCGGCAAGGCCATTGGCTGGGTTCCATCGGGAAGGTCGATGATGGACAAGCGCCGGTGGCCAAGATGGACCCCTGTTTTAGGGTCATGCCATTTGCCTTCCTGGTCCGGGCCACGGTGGGTGAGGGCGTCCACCATCGCTTGCAGGTCGTTGGAATCTCCCGCACCAGAAAACCCGGCTATTCCGCACATCAGGGGGCAGGGTCCAGATTGACCGTGTTTTTGATGAGGTAACTGGGCTTGTTTTGCGTTTCGTAATAAATGCGCACCAGCATTTCGGCTAACAGTCCCATCAGAATGCACAGAGTGCCCATGATGAAAGTCAGGCTCACCAGGAGAAGGAGCGGAGTGGAAATGAAAGAGACGTCAAAAAACAACTTCAGATAAACGGCATAAAAAAAACTCAATAAAGCGACCCCGAAATTGAATATCCCGAACGCGCCAAAGACATAGATGGGCTTGGTGTTGTATTTGGCGAGGAACTGAATGACGATCAGGTCCAGAATGACCTTGAAGATCCGGTCCAGACCGTAGTTGGACTTGCCATGAATTCTTGCATGATGCCTGACGGGAATTTCCGTGACTTTCCCCCCCTGCCAGCTCACGTAGATGGGGATGAAGCGATGCATCTCTCCATAGAGCCTGACCGGCTTGATCAGACTGCTTCGATACGCTTTCAAGGTGCATCCGTAATCGTTCAAGTGGACACCGGATACGAGGGAAATCAGTTTGTTGGCGAATTTACTGAGCAGAATTCGACGGAGCGACGGGTCCTTGCGTTTTTGCCTCCAGCCAGACACCACATCGGACCCTTCTTCCAGCTTTTGCAGTAATAATGGAATATCCTCCGGGTCGTTTTGCAGGTCGGCGTCGATGGGAACGATGATTTCGCCTTTGGCGTAATCCACTCCCGCCATCAGGGCAGAGGTCTGCCCTAAGTTTCTGCTGAAATGAATGATCTTGCATCGGTCGTCCTTTTGCCCGATCTCGTCTAAAATGCGCTCGCTGTCATCCACACTGCCATCGTTTATGAACAGGATTTCAAAAGGCCTGTTTTCAGCCTCCATGACCGCAACCAGTTTCCCATAAAGAATGGGGATGTTTTCTTGCTCGTTAAAAATCGGGACGATGATCGAGATCATGGGTTTTGAGAGTTTCCTTCGTCCATTTGCAGTTCAGGTTTTCTGCGCCTGAAAATAAAGTCCAAATGGGCAAACTGTTTCATGAGTGAGGCGAGAGTAGAGCCTTGTGTTTTGGGCGTTGAATCCGAAGACGGTTGCATAAAATGCTCATGCTGAATTGAGCGAAATGGTATCATCCCCCAAATACCTTGTCAATTTGAGGCTAAAGATTGAAATGATTCGGATGGGGATGAGCAAGGCGCTACGATTTTTTAAGAACCATTGCAGAAGTCTCAAGCCGCTGGTTAGCTGGATTCCACCGCGCACCCGGACCCGCATAAAAGACCGTTTCATGAGTGTGGCGTTCAAATTTCTTTATGGAACCAAACCCAAAAGGGAAGGGTTGGCGATATCGGACCGGAACTCGCCGGATAAAAACGTCGCCCCGCTCAAAAAAGGCGTGAACCTGGTGGGCTATCCCCGGTCGATCATCGGAGAGGGAGAATTTATCCGGCAGACCGCAAGCTCTCTAAAACAAACGCATCTGGATTTCGGGATAGTCGACGACCAACTGACCGCTTCTCACGGACAGGCGGACGATCGACTTGCCCCTCACATCCGGTCAGACAATCCTTTTAAGGTCAATATTTTTCATTTAAAACCCGGCCAAATGGAATCCTCCATTGTGATGTTGGGAAGATCGTTTGTCGAAAACCGCTACAACATAGGTTACTGGACCTGGGAACTGGGAGAATTCCCAACCGCCTGGCAGGCGCCGCTGGATTTTCTTGACGAAGTCTGGTGTCCGTCCAGGTTCATCCAATCTGCCGTGAGCAAAAGATCGTCCAAACCGGTTTTGTATCAACCCATCTCCATCGAACTGGAACCTGCCGCTAATTTTAACCGCAAACATTTTTCCCTGTCTTCCAAAGCATTTATTTTCCTGTTTGTTTTTGATTTTAAATCCTACGTTTCCCGGAAAAATCCTCAAGCCTGTGTCGAGGCTTTTTTGAAAGCGTTCCCTAAGAAAAACGAAACCGTGAATCTGGTCATCAAGTCGATGGATGGCGCATTGTATACAAAAGAATTCGCCAATTTGCGGGAACAGGCAAAAACCGATCCACGAATACTATTGATCGACGAAAAATTCCGGCCCGATGAAATGACCGGGTTGATGCAAACTTCAGATTGTTTTATTTCCCTGCATCGGTCGGAAGGCATTGGTTTAGGATTGGCGCAAAGCATGTTGTTGGGCAAGCCGGTGATCGCGACCGGTTACTCCGGCAATACGGATTTTACTTTAGAGGACAATTCCTGCCTGGTGAAATACGATTTAATAGAGGTCGGGGAGAAGGAATACCCGTTCGCCAAAGGCCAGGTCTGGGCCGACCCGGATGTGGACCACGCCGCCTGGTACATGCGTAAGCTGGTGGACGATGAAGGTTATCGAAAATCAGTGGCGGCCAAGGGTCAGGTTTTTATTCGGGACCAGCACAATTGCAGGGTGACAGGGGAGAGGTATTTGAGCCGTTTGCGGGAATTGGGCTTGGCGTGATTTTTTCTTCGAAATTTACCGCTGATAAAAAAGTTCTATCCTACCTATTGCATAGTATCACTATTGATACTATAATGCTCCTGTGAGCAAGGTAGAGAAAACGCTAAAGGATATGCAAGCAAACCCTAAAAATGTGCGGTTTGCTGACCTTGCGAAAGTGTGCGGCCACTATTTTGGAGAACCACGCAATAAAGGCACAAGCCATCATGTTTATAAAACACCGTGGCCGGGTGACCCTCGTGTAAATATCCAAAAGAGTAAGAACGGCAAAGCCAAGGCTTATCAGGTGAAACAAGTATTGACCGCAATTCGTAAACAGGAGGATCAGGACAATGGTTGACCACAAACATTATACTTACCGCGTCACATGGTCAGAAGAGGACGGGGAACACGTCGCCCTTTGTGCCGAATTTCCGAGTCTTTCTTACCTGGCAAAGACACCGGCAAAAGCGCTTCAAAATATGATGAAGCTGGTAAAAGAGGCCGTAGAGGACATGGAAGCCAATGGCGAACCTATCCCCACACCTCTTGCCGAGAAAGAATATAGCGGGAAATTCATGATACGCATTCCACCAGAGCAGCACAAAAGCCTTGCGATGAAAGCCGCCGAAATGGGCATTAGCCTCAACCGCTATGTTTCCAGCATACTTTTATAAACGGACCCGGTGCTGTAAAAAAACGATAAATCCTCGAAATCGAAAATAGAATGTTCTAAGTCAAGACCTGACTCCTTTACAATAATAAAAAACGTAACAAAACCAATAATGAGGGTCATGAGACTTTACCCATTTGTGATCCTCCCTTCCCTCCTATATACTTGGAGGAAAACAAGGAGTGTGATATGCCTAAAGCCTGTATTAACTCGGAAAACCAGTGTTGGAAAATTGAGGGCTATGATGGTACCAAACAGCTGTTCACAAAAGAGTTGCCATTGGGAAGCTTGTCAGAAGGCCAGATGATTTCCCTCCTGCAACGGCTAGTATCCAAGCACTTGAATGAAGATGAGATAGTTGCGGCTTCGCTCCGCCGTAACTCCAAAATAAAAGCTTCGCATCTCGAGCCGCATGTAGACAGCCGTGCAAAGGGTCGGTATACGATCACGGTTGGTCAAAACCCATTTTATGTAGCCCGTCGTGTTTCGCAGAGCGACTAATTGTCAATTCGCAAGGCTTTTACTGGAATGATCCAGATAAACAGAACAGGGGGCAGGTCTTGACTTGAGGCAACTATGGTTAAGCCCCCCCCCCCCTTTCCCAAGAGACCTTTGCATAACCCGTCGTTGCGAGAAGCCAACGGCGACGAAGCAATCTAGAGTCTTTGGTAGTCCTTGGATCTACCCCTTCGGGGGGCACGAAAGCTTAGGAAAAATATAACGGCCACGCCGCTTTGCGGCTCGCGACGACGTCTTTGGTGGGTTCAGGGGAATTTCTAAAACTACGACCCCATAACTTCAGCCGGATCGAGCCCCGCCAATGTTAAATCCGCAGTCACCATCATGCGCACCAGTTCTTTGAACGAGGTCTGGTGGACCCAGCCGAGTTTTTCTTTGGCTTTTTGTGGGTCGCCGACCAGAGTTTCCACCTCAGCGGGGCGAAAGTATGCGGGGTCGATCTCCACTAAAGTGCGTCCGGTTGCGGGGTCGATGCCTTTTTCCTGAATGCCGGTCCCCTGCCATTCGATATTGATTCCGCACAGGCCGAAGGCTTCTTCAATGAATTCCCTGACATCGTGTTGAACTCCTGTGGCCAGAACATAATCGTCCGGCGCATCCTGTTGCAACATTCTCCACATGCCTTCCACGTAGTCTTTTGCATGCCCCCAGTCACGTCTGGCGTTTAAATTGCCGAGGAACAGCTTTTCCTGGGTTCCTTTCAGGATATTGGCCAGGGTCAGGGTGATCTTGCGGGTGACGAAGTTTTCTCCCCGGCGCGGCGATTCGTGATTGAACAGGATGCCGCTACACGCGAAAATGCCATAAGCCTCGCGATAATTGACGGTGATCCAATGCGCGTACAGCTTGGCCACGCCGTAGGGACTGCGGGGATAGAACGGCGTGGTTTCGCGTTGCGGGGTTTCGACGACTTTCCCGAACATTTCACTGGTAGAGGCCTGATAAAACCGGCATGATTTTTCCAATCCTAATGATTTGATGGTGTCGAGGAGTCTGAGCGTGCCAACGGCATCCGCCTGACTGGTGTATTCGGGGGTTTCAAAACTGACGGCGACGTGACTCTGCGCGGCCAGGTTGTAAATTTCATCAGGCGCTATTTTTGCCACCAGACGGTTGAGACTGAGGCCGTCGGTCATGTCTCCATAATGCAGGTGGATTCTATTTTGCGGCTGGCGCAAATTCCGATGCAGGTGTTCGATTCTGCCCCGGTTGAAACTGCTGGACCGCCTGACCAGTCCGTGAACCTCATATCCTTTTTCTAAAAGGAGCTCCGCAAGGTAGGAACCATCTTGCCCTGTGATGCCGGTGATGAACGCTTTTTTCAAGTTTCTGACCTAATGTGAAAGATTAAAATATTAAAAACTTTTCAATGATATTGGTTACTTATCAAAAATTTAAAAGAATGTATGACAGCGTAAAGCTATTTTTATTTTCCGAGACATTGTTTCAAGGCTTCGTCCCAAAGCGGCATTTTGATTCCCAGAACCCGATCGATTTTAGCGTTTGATAGCACCGACCGGAGGGGGCGCTTGGCCGGGGTCGGGTATTCGGATGTGGGTATGGGGACTACCTTTGTGTGTTGAGCTTCTTTTGAATAACTGAGAATAGCCTGTGCAAATTCATACCAACTGGTTTCGCCCCCGCAGGATAATTGATAAATGCCGCTGACTTTGTGCATGTTTTCGGAAAGTTGTTTTTCAGGAGAATCCATCAGGGCAAGAATCATTTGCTTTGTGGCTTGAGCGACCGCGCCGCACCACGTGGGGGAATTCACCTGGTCGTTGACGATCCTGATCTCATCAAGTTCTTTCGCCAGCTTCATGATCGTGAGCATGAAGTTTTTCCCCCTCGATCCATAAATGCCGCTGGTGCGCAGGATAAGATGCGGGGTTCCCTGTCGGACAATGGCTTGTTCGCCTGCCAACTTGGTTCGACCGTAAACGTTTAAAGGGTTGGGAGCGTCCTCTTCCTGGTAGGTTCCGGTGGTTTTGTTGCCGTCGAAAACATAATCGGTCGAATAGTGGATCAGGGCCGATCCGGTTTTTTTTGCTTCTTCCGCGAGTATTCCGGGAGCGGTTGCGTTGAGGGCCATCGCCAGGTCAGGTTCTTCTTCCGCCTTGTCCACGGCAGTATAAGCGGCGGCGTTGATGATGAGATCGGGGCTGATATCGTTCACGATTTGCCGAATTTGGTCGGCATCGCAAAGGTCGAGCTCCTGACTGCCGGTCGCGGTTATTTCACCCAGTCTCGCCAGTTGCTTTTGAAGTTCCCAGCCGATTTGGCCGTTTTTCCCGATCAGCAAAATTCTCATTTAAATAGTATTTTCATTAGGGTCCAGCGTCACGCTGGTCAGAACCTGCCTCGCTTGGCCAGGGTGAGCAGGTATTGGCCGTAGCCATTTTTACTAAGAGGCGCCGCAAGTTTTTTAAGATCGGTGGTCGAGATCAGCCCCATATTGAATGCGATCTCCTCCGGGCAGGAAATTTTGAGCCCCTGACGATTTTCGATGGTTTCGATAAAGTTTGCCGCCGCCAGCAGGGAGTCGTGCGAGCCGGTGTCCAGCCAGGCAAAGCCGCGCCCCATTTTTTCCAGACGCAACTGTTTCTTCTCCAGATAAGCTTTGTTGACATCGGTGATTTCCAGTTCGCCCCGAGGCGAAGGTTTTAAATTTGCGGCGATGTCCACCACGGAGTTGTCGTAAAAATAGAGCCCTGTAATGGCGTAGTTGGTTCTCGGCTGTTTGGGTTTTTCTTCAACGTGGACCACCTTCCCCATCGCGTCAAAATCGGCGATGCCATAATTCTCAGGATCTTTGACCCAGTACCCAAACACCGTGGCTCCTTCTGTTCGTTGCCTCGCCGCCTGCATCAAAGGGCGCAAGCCCTGCCCATAAAAAACGTTGTCGCCAAGTATGAGAGAGCACCCGTCGTTGCCGATGAACTCTTTCCCGATGATGAACGCCTGCGCTAGGCCGCCTGGATTGGGTTGGCTGGCATATTGAATCTGGATGCCCCATTGGCTGCCATCCTTGAGCAGGGCCTGGAACAAAGGTTGATCGACCGGTGTGGTGATGATCAGAATGTCGGTGATCCCGGCGAGCATGAGGGTGCTCAAGGGATAGTAGATCATGGGTTTGTCATAAAGGGGCATCAATTGCTTGCTGACCACCTGAGTCAGGGGATAAAGCCTGGAGCCTGAACCGCCGGCAAGAATGATTCCTTTGTTTATCATGAAATTTTTTCCCGTATTTTATTTATGAGCCGAGTCCCAGGCGTTCGCCGCGATAAGCTCCCGACATCACCCGGTCCACCCAGGTTTGATGGTCCAGATACCAGCGGATGGTTTTTCTGAGTCCGGTCTCAAAGGTTTCTTTTGGGGTCCATCCCAACTGGTGCTGAATTTTTCCCGAATCAATGGCGTAGCGGCGGTCGTGCCCGGGCCGGTCGTTGACGAAAGTGATCAGCGATTTATACGGTTTCCCGGACGCTGACGGAGCCATTTCGTCCAGCAACGCACATATTGTATTGACGATTTCCAGATTGGCTTTTTCGTTATTGCCGCCAATGGCGTACACTTCGCCCAACGTGCCTTTTTCGAGGACCGTGCGAATGGCACGGCAATGATCTTCGACATAAAGCCAATCGCGAATTTGTTTCCCGTCCCCATAAATGGGCAGTGGTTTTCCCGC
>CAYPQH010000004.1:0-2541 GCA_964412825.1 uncultured Nitrospinaceae bacterium
TCAAGATAGTTTGATTTCAGGAATTTTCAAATTATGTTATAAAAACAGGATCAAGTCAAAATTCAACTCGCGGGAATGAACAATCATGGCAAGCATTGAAGACACCGGAAAAGTATGGTTCAAAGGGGCATTTGGACCGGAGTATGCGCTTCGGGTGGGGGATAAGGTGTTTGTCCCCGGGAAAGGCGAAAATGATACGGTGGAATACCGTGTTCTAGAAAATACCTTGTGCATCGATTTACACAATAAAAAAACGGGTACACGAACCGGCAGACATTTTCCTCTCGATTTACCAACCACGACTCCCGCCACTTTGTTCAACGGTTTTGAAAAAACCCAACATGCCGATGTAAAGGTGGTCACCTATAAGGACGAGGGAGTGAAAGAAGTTACTATCCGGGAGGAAGTTTATCGTAAAGAAGCGATCGCTGATATGACAGTGGAGATTTTTTTTCAGTGGCTCACGGACAACCCCAGCACAACGCCAGCTAGTTGATGATAGTTCGGACCAATCGTGCAGACTGAAATTTCTCTTCGGTTTTATCCAGATACTCCATTGTTCCATCACGCAGGTTCACCGTTAAAACTTTATCTTCGTCGTTCACTTCACTGGTCCAGATCTTAAAACCGCAAGCGGGCGCAAAACTTGGATGAATATGAAGTTTTTTCCCCTTAAAGTCCATCAATGTCATATCGGGGTCGTACAACCCAAGTGCATCGTCCTGCGTTGGCAGACGCCAATTGCTGTGGCCCCCGGCATAAACCGCATTCATTAACATCACGTAGGCATTGGCGTCCTTCCAGTTTCGCCAGCAACCGAGGTCGAGGTAAGAATCCTTGGGCAACCATTCGAGTTTTTTTTCTAGGTCGGTGAGGATACCATCGGGGTTTTCACGAAACCTGTCATTCATGGCTATTTTTCACTCTATTAATTTATGTGTAAAGTTGTGGAGGTTAGCACTTTTATTTTTTTCCTTCAACGCTTTTTAAAAATTCCGCATGCAGAAGTCGGGTCATGGGTCCCGGACTTCCCTCTCCAATCAACCAATCATCAGCCCTTCGTACCGGCAATATTTCGATGCGGGAGTTGGTGATGAAAACCTCTTCGGCATAGTAAATATCTTCTGCGGTGAGAGCTTGCAGGGCGACTGGCATTCCCAGTTGTTCGGCGATATCCAACACCGCCTGCCGAGTGATTCCTGGCAAAATATTTTCGTTAATCTCTGGTGTTCTCAGGATACCTTCTTTAACAACAAATACATTGCTCGTGGTCCCCTCGGTGATTAGGCCCTGATCATCAATCATGATTCCTTCTACGGAATTTTTTTGATGGGCCAACTCACGGACAATAATATTTGAAAGAAAATTACACGATTTGATGGAACGTGCAAGTCCGCCAATTTTTTTTGATGTCGAAGGAAAAAGAGATATTTTGATCCCCTGTTCGTACCATTCTTTCGGCAAAGCTTCCAACGGCCTGACAATGATGACAAGCGTGGGAACCGTTTCCGTGTGGATATAAAATCCACCAGCTTGCTCTCCACGGGATACCGTCAAACGAATCATGCAGTCGGGCTGTCCATTTTTTAACAGGGTTTCTTCGATAGCCGTTTTCATTTCACCAACGGTCATGGGTACTTCAAGATAAATGTCATCGAGGGACTGATAGAGCCTTTCCAGATGCGCGTCCAATCGAAAAATATTCCCTTTGTAGGATCGCATGGTTTCAAACAAGCCGTCGCCATAACTGAACCCTCGATCGACCACCGACACACGAGCCAGGTGTAACGGCATAAAAAGTCCGTTAAAAAAGACAATGGGTTCCGCCATCATCGGCTCCCAATATTTTGCCCCGACAAAACCTGAACCATCGCCTTCGCCTTGTCGAGTGTTTCAAGATATTCTTTTTCTGGGCTGGAGTCCGCCACAATCCCAGCGCCGACATTAAAACAGGCCTTTTCATTTTTCAAAATAATGGAGCGAATTATAATATTCAAATCCAGGTAACCTGAGAAACCAATATAACCAAACGAACCACAATAAAGTCCTCGGTTCTCGGTCTCCAACTCCCTGATGATTTCCATGCACCGGACTTTGGGGCATCCGGTAATAGTTCCGCCAGGAAACACTGCACGCAAAATGTCCTTAACGGAAACCTTCGGTCTTAACTCCCCTTTGATATTGGAGACGATGTGACTTACGTGTGAATACTGTTCGAGAAACATGAGTTCAGAAACATGCACGCTTCCGGTTTGGCAGATTCGCCCCAGGTCATTGCGTTCCAGATCCACCAACATCAAATGTTCGGCGCGCTCTTTTTCATTGAGCAACAATTCCGCCGAGAGAGATTTATCGGTTTTAGGGTCCCGGCTTCTGGGACGGGTCCCGGCGATGGGACGTGTTTCCACTGCGGAGTTTTCAACTTTGACAAGGCGTTCGGGAGATGAACTGACGATCACAAAATCCAGCAGTTTTAAAAATCCAGAAAAAGGGGAGGGGTTTACCGAGCGTAAACTGAGATACAAATCAAATGGATCGCCC
>CAYPQH010000004.1:2641-38244 GCA_964412825.1 uncultured Nitrospinaceae bacterium
TTTAAAACTTCTTCTTTATGGTCATAAACCAGAAGCCTGTCCACTTGAATCATGTATAAATCAGGCGTTCCAAAACGATCCTCTTTTCTGGGGGGTAGTTTTTCAAAATATCCTGCCAATTCGTATCCGATGATTCCAACCCAGCCGCCCCAAAAATGCGGCAGATAATCAACGGGTAGGATTCCCTCATCAAAATTCAACCTGTCCAATCCTTCCAGGGGTTCCATCTCGCGACCTGCAAGACCAACTTCATCTAACAACCACGCCTTGTTGTTTTGAATTTTTATCGATCTGGAGTTGGATGTTCCCATGAATGAATATCGGGATGTGGCTTCAGGGCCTTTCCCGCTTTCAAATAAAAACGATTCCTCATCGTTGCCAAATAACTCATGGTATAAAAGGGCAGGGGAGAGGTTCGGAATCGCTTTGACTCCACATACGGGAACCCGCTCCGAGACATGGCAAAGTTTAGAAAATTCTTTTGGATCGGGCAGGATGCGCATATTTTTAAAAGTTATACCTATAACTTATTCGTAGCGTAAAGCGTCGATGGGATTCATATTTGCGGCTTTATTGGCGGGGTAATAGCCAAAGAAAATTCCGATTCCGACGGAAAAACCAAACGCCAGTAAAATGGACTCAAGGGAAACCACCGTATCCCACCCACCCATTTTGGACACGGTTTTAGCAATCACCAGCCCTAGTAAAATGCCGACTCCGCCGCCTAGAAAACTCATCAAAACCGATTCGATGAGGAACTGTTCCAGGATCTCTCTCTTTTTTGCACCGACGGCTTTTCGAATGCCGATTTCACGTGTCCGCTCAGTAACGGACACCAGCATGATGTTCATAATGCCAATGCCTCCGACCATCAACGATATTGCCGCGACACCGCCTAGAAGATAGGTGAACGTTTTTGCCGCATCGCCCCAGCTGTTGAGCCATTGCGCGGAGTTTTGCACATGGAAGTCACTGTCCTGTCCCTCACGGATATTGTGCCTGAGGCGAAGCAGTCGGTCGATGTCTTCTTTAATAACTTCAAGGTCCTCGATATTCGCCGCCTGAACGTCGATGGATTGAACGTGGTCCATCCCGAACAACCGTTTCTGCGCCGTGGTCACGGGAATGAACACCTGATCGTCCGGGTCGTACCAGCTCAACGCTCCCTTGGCTTCCATGCTCCCGATGATCAAATAATTTTTTCCATCGATTTTAATGGTCTTCCCCACGGGATTTTCGATATTTTCCTCGAAAAGATTTTTGATCACGGTCGCGCCCAAAACGACGACTTGCCGGAAGGTGCGGATTTCATCCGCACTAAAATACCGCCCCCGGTCAATGGTGAAATTCGCCAGGCGGCCATAATCTTTGCCTGTTCCCCTGATCGTGGTGTTGGTATTCTTACTGGCAAACTTGAGTTGCGCCGACTTGTACACCTGTGCCGCGACTCCTGTTATCAAGGGAACTCCGGACTCAATGGACCTTGCGTCTTCAAGTGTCAGCGTGACCACGCGATCGCTGGAAACATGGCGCTTCTTTTTGCGTCCCGGTTTGACTGAAATGATGTTGGTGCCGAATTTGGATATGGTACTCAGAGTTTGCTGTTTAGCCCCTTCACCGATCGCGATCATCGAAATGACCGAAGCCACGCCAATGATGATTCCGAGAGTCGTCAAAAACGTGCGCAACTTGTTGGCGATCAGACTGCGCAAGGCCATTTTGAACAAGTCCCAGATCAGCATCAGGTCGCCATCTCCCCGATCATCGCGTTTTTAATTATTTTGCCATCCTTCATTAACAGGATGTGGCGGGCGTATTGAGCGATTTCCCTTTCGTGCGTGACCAACAGGACCATCACACCATCCTGATTCAATTGAGTGAAAATATTCATGATTTCTGTTCCCGTCCGGGAATCGAGATTCCCCGTGGGTTCATCGGCAAGAATGATGGCAGGTTCATTCACGATAGCACGGGCGATAGCCACGCGTTGCCTCTCGCCACCAGAAAGTTCGGAAGGCTTGTGACGGGCGCGCTCGGCCAGGCCGACACGGTCGAGTGCCAACATTGCTTTTTTTGACGAATCGGGCACTCTCCCGTACAAAAGGGGGAGTTCGATATTTTCCAACGCCGACGCTCTCGGCAGGAGATTAAAATTTTGAAATACAAATCCAATCCGGCGGTTTCGTACTTCCGCCAATTGATCGGGTTTCATACCCTGAATGTCAACGCCATCCAGACGATACGTTCCCGATGTGGGAAGGTCGAGGCACCCCAGCAGATTCATCAGGGTGGATTTTCCGCTTCCCGAAGGCCCCATGATGGCGACAAATTCCCCCCGGTCAAACGAGAACGTCGCGTTCTTCAGAGCCGACACTTCCACGTTGCCCAATTGATAGGTCTTGCATAAATTCCGTACGTCGATCACAACAGAACCCTTTTTCCTGTAAATATAATTGTGCTTGGGTTGATTATCTCAGTGAGCGGGGCCAGTAGGCAAGGGGAAACATTTTTGGAAATTTCCTGAAGTTTTAGTAATCCCATTCCATTTTAACACCCAGTCGGGATTCCGAATCGGCACCAATATCGCTTTCAACAGTGATATTGGGAGTGATTTCATATTCTATGACTGCGGCGCTTGAGTTTTCGCCAAGCCCCTGTTTGATCCCCACATAAACGCCATCCGCAACATAACTTCCCGCTTCCACACCGGGGCCGGAATCACCTCCAGAAAATTTCAACGTGTCCAACCCAAGCGACCCTCGAATATTGTCCATGAAACCCGGACCCTGGCCGCCCATTCCAGCAAGTTGCGCCGCAGAGTTTGCAAGTTGCACCGCCTCAAGAGGCGTCATGGCACCGGCGTTTTTATCGAATAATAGATTCGAAAGAATTTCATCCTGCGGTTTTTCCGGGTTAGAAGTCAGCTTTATTTTGGGATTTGAAACTGCCCCCAAAACAGACACAACAATGGTGATATTTTTTGTGGGAATTTCCGCCTTGAAATCGAGATCGGGTTCACGGTCGGGAACGCCGTCAAAACTCACCACACCCTGTTTGAATTTGATTTTTCGGCTCAGTATTTCCAATGTGCCCCGGCGCATTTTAAAAATCCCGTCCACGCTTGGCTTCTTTGATGTCCCTGTGACTTTGAGGTCTCCTTCGAGCTGTGCGTCCACACCTCTTCCACGAATGAATATTTCGCCTGGCGCTTTTATTTGTAAATCCAGACCCAACACAAACTCTTCTTCTTTTTTATTGTCGGACTCAATTTTTATTTCACCTTTCGCAGGTTCATCTTCGGCTTCTTCCACATCCAAAACAACCACGCTTGGTGGAAGAGAATTGGGTACATATATGTCGGCATGATCAATGCTAATCACACCCTTTAAAAGTGCAGTATTCAATGGGCCAACCAAATGCAGGTCACTTGTTATCTCCGCTGTGACCGTGTCGATCGCCACCAGCTTGGCGGAATCTGTAGAAAATTTAATATCGGCGACAAATTCATCCCCATCAGACTTTTTGATGGTTCCGTTTCCTGAAATTGATCCACCATCAGGCGTTTTGGCAATCAATTGATCCAGTCGAAGGTGATTATTATCGAATGTGGTTTTAAGGGCGATGTCGTTCAGGGTGGTTCCCAAAGTCAGGTTTTCAAAGTATCCCTCATGCAAATTCAGTGTTCCCGCAACTTGAGGTTTTTCCAAAACTCCACCCACTTTTACCAATAGATCCATTTTTCCTTTAACCTGATTCCCCGAGGCCATTAACATATTATTTAGAATGTCCAGAACGACCTGCCCCTTGACCGTGGCTTTTAATGGAGCCCCGGCGGGAACTTCGATCCCTTGCGGGTCTTGAACCATGACTAGCGGCACTTCGCCATCGACTTTAAAATCGCCCACAGAGGGTTGCGTCAAGATAAAATTCACATTTGCAAGGCCATCTTTCCAATTACCTTTTAAATTTGCATTGGCGGGCGACAAACCTTTTTTGGTAACTTCCCTGAATGTCAAGTCACTCACGGTGAAATCCAAGTTTGCCTGAGGGTCGTCCATTTTTCCGGAAAGACCGGCTTTTCCCTTTAAGATTCCGTCAACTCCCAATCCCGGTTGGATCTGATTCACCAAATCCAGAGAAAAATTTTCCACTTCTAAGTCAGCAAATATGCCGGCGGAATTCTTTTTAAATTTTGATGAAACAAGTCCGTCTTGTATTTTCATAATAAATTTATTCAACTCGATATCAGACCCGGAAAGTGTCAATAGGGCAGGTTCCGTCATTGCAAAGGGGATATCTCCCACTGCGCCCAAAAATGTCTTCATGGCCAGTTTCGTGGAATCCCCGTCGAGATTCAATTTTCCTATCGTGTTGAGGTTTCCTGACGGACCTTTCTGAGGGACCGCCTGGGCCTGCAAATCGAAATCAATTTCCTGGGCGGTTCCTTGAGCCATCAAAACCAGACTCTCCAGAGAGCCCTTTGGATGAACCGCCTCAGAAATCGTCAACTGACTTTGGATCTGCGGGTCTTCAAGAGCGTTTGTAATGACTGCCGTTAAATTTACGGCTTTGACTGAAAGAGGGGTGTCGGCATCCAGTTTAAAATTTTCAACCCGCGATACAAACGTCACAACCTGCCCGGACTCCTCACTAAAATTAACTCCAAACCGGGTATTGGCCGAAAGGTTTTGTCCCGTCAATTTTTTGATCGGGGTGTAATCAAGGATATTTCCATTTAAAGCCCCAGTGATCCCAACGGGCTTGAGATTCACCAGCAAATCGCCGACAATTTCCGCCCCCACAGCCTTAACGGTGATATTTTTTAATTTCAATCGATCGTCCGACTGCATGAAAAATTCCGTTGACGTGGAGGCATCCATTTCATTGAGCCTCACTTTCGTTGCTAGAGTCCCCGAAGGATTTTTTAATAAATTTCCCACCGTCAAATCCACTCGGGCCTCATCCACTGCAAGACCGTCCACAATCAGGTTTTTACTTACAATTTTTGTCGTTATAGTAGGAGAGTCCATAGCGCCGTTGGCTTTCCCCCAAATGGCCAATTGACCGGACAGATTTTTTTTGGCAATTTCGGACAGTTCTGCAAGACGCGGAAAAAGAATGTACCAATCGGAGTCGAGTCTTTGATCGTCCGTTATCGCGGCGTTGAAAAGTCCGGAAACTGCCGCCCCGTTGAGTTCAAATGCTTCCACTTGAGTCATTCCCGTTTTATTCCGGCGAACAACCCCCTTCAGCGTGACCTGATCTCCCAATATCGTTTTGACCTCAGGAAACTCGGTTTCAAGATTTTGCAATATTGAAGAAAATTTTACCTGCACCGTTTGCCCTAATTCCCGCGCCTCTATTTCCATACCGACATTCAAGCTTCCCGCAATTTTGGTTTTCGCAATTCCAGAAAACCCGGACAGGTCAGGAGAATTGATGACGGCGTTGATGTTGGCGTTTTGTCCCCATTGGTCGATTTTCCCCTTTAGAGCGAGAGTTAAATTTTCAATGGAGGTATCAAATTGTTCCAAGTCTATATGCTGTTGATCCAGGTTGACGGTTGTGGCTAATTTCCATTTCAATTTATCGGGGATGAGTTGTTCAATAGCCGGGTCGAGTCCCTTCGGTTGCGATAGAAAACCATTTCCAGTAATGCCCACAACCACCCCCTTCTGCCCAAAAGCTCGGTCCGGGGAAACATCGAAATTCACGTTCATCAGTGGAACAGTCAACTCCTTTTGAGACAATGAAACCGCTGTAAGGTTCAGGCCAATGTCAGGCTGGGTCATCAGCCCCTTTGTTGTTCCTGAAACTTTCAGGGACTTCCAGTGCAGACCGGGAGCCAGGGATTGGTAATATCGGTCGTCCTTTGGAATGAGGCTGTACTGCAAATCGATTTTTTGATCCTCAATATAGACATTCCCTTTAAGACCAATTTGAAAGGCGGCGTTGGAAATATCAAAATCACTAATTTTCAAGTTTTCTGGAGAATCGAAAATCAGGTGCGTGGTCAGAGTTACAGGGTTCTGCAAAATTTCCTTGTATTGTGGATCTATCAAGGAAGAAATATTGGCGTTCATCAAAAGATCGAGATTGTACTTTTCGCTGGCGATTGTCGTGACGTGGGCTGTTCCGTCCAAATTGACGGATTCTCCGGCATGAAAATTAAAACGGCTTTTCCAGTCCTCCAAATCACCTTCACCCTGAATCGTGGCGGACATTTCAGGATGATCGGGAATGTTCAATGCACGAACAAGAATTCCACCTGCCGGTTCCTGTGCTTTCAGATTGAGCGTCAGGTTTTTACTGGAAGGAATGAAAGAAGCATCTAAATCCAAAGACCCTGGCGTCTGGTCGATGCGTCTCGCGTTCAGCATCAACGATAATCCCTGGGAAAGGCCCAAATAGGCCAGCTGGCTTTCAAATGAAAGCATGACGCTTTCGCCTAAAACTTTCTCGCCCAAGCGTATCGTTTGCGCTCCAAAATGATCGACTTCCACCGAGACGGGCAATACGGGCAGTCCCCCTGATTTTTCATTGGGACTTTCGACTGCTATGGTTTCTTTATTGACAGGTTTACGAAACAGATCAATCGTTTGAAATGAGATCTCCCTGATTTTAACTTTACCTTCAAAAAGTTCCCAGGGATTCCAGCGGGCTTCCACGCGATCGATTTTCAGCCAAAGCCCCTGGGTGTCAAAAACCAATAGGTCCGTCAGGATTATAGTAGATGGAAAATCACCCTCCAGTGAGCCGATTTTTATTGGCTGGCCTGCGGACTGAGACGCATTCTCTATCATCTGTACCAGTTTTTGCTTGCCGGAAGGTGTTTGGATGATCTCAAACGTGGCCCAAACCGCGAACAAAACCACAATCAGAAAAAAACAAAATGCCAACCCTATGTTTTGTAAAATACGTTTCATCTGATTAACCTAAAACGCCTGACCGATGCTGATATAAAAAGCAACCGGATCGTCGTTGTTACGCTTGTTGATTGGAAGAGCCAGATCCAACCTGAGTGGACCGAGTTTTGAATAGTAGCGAATGCCCAATCCCACGCCCCATTGTAGTTTCTGGTCGAATTTTGGAATTTCATCATCGAAAACATTACCGCCATCGATGAAAGGCACCAGCCCGAAATTTTTGTAGCGTAATCGAACTTCCGCCCCCACTTCGATGACACTTCTTCCACCGATTGGATCATCAGCGCCATCACGAGGTCCGACATTTTGAAATGCATACCCACGGACCGACCCGCCGCCGCCTGAAAAATAGCGTTTGTCCGCCGGGATATCGGTGGTCGACGCGCCCAGCATACTGCCGACAAGCATCCGCCCGGCAAGCACCACTCCTTTGGTGATTTCAAAATACCCCTTACTGCCCAGTTTGATCTTGGTGAAGTTCCCTCCCGGTCCCGCTACCGTCGTGTAGGGAGTGATCCGAATTTCATTTCGGAATCCATTTTTAGGGTCCAGTAAATCCCGGGTCGTGTCCTGTTTGAGTGACATAGGAAGTCCAAACAAAGCGAAACTGTTCTTACCGGTATCATCCTCAATAGTAGAGTACTCCCCAATAACCCCAATGCTGAATGAAAAGGTTTTTCCCAGGGGACGACTGATTCCCAGAGAACCGGAAATAGCCTTACGTTTAAATGCGTTCGGATTTTCATCGACCAGTTCTGTGTTGAATAATAAATTCTGTTTGCGGGACAAAAAATCAGGTTTTTGAAAATCCAGTACAAGTTTTCGATTGATATTGCTCAAATTATTTTGACCGATACGAGCCAGCCGACCTGTCACTTTAAGTTTTTCTCCGCGACCGAAAAAATTGCGATGGCCCCAAAAGGCATTCATACCCAGTCCATCAGTGGTGGAAAAATCTCCTCCAAATCCAAAATAACGAAACTGCCTTTCCTTTACATTTATATTGACCGGAGTGAGTTGAGGTTCTTCCGTATGTTCCGTCGATTCGGTTGGTTCGGGAACCGCGATCTTTATAGATGAAAAAAGATCCAACCCGGAAAGATCAGATCGGAATCTTTCCAAAACTCCAGGTTCGTACCTGTCTCCATATTTCCATGGAATGCGGTTGAAAATAAAATTCCTCTCCACTTGCTCCAAACCTTGAATGTTGATGTCGCCCAGCAGTACGCTTCTGCCCGGTAACACAGTCAAGACAACGTCCATGGTATTTTTATTTCGATTGACCCGAAGAGAACGTTTGCCAATCCGTACATGGGGATACCCCGCGAGTTTGGCTCTGGCGAGCAATTCTCTTTCTGCATCGAGAACCGCTCGACCTTTCGCGACGTCTCCCTTTTTTAACGCGGGTGACAAGTCTTCCAATCCAGGATGATCTATCCCTTGAATTTTAATTTTGTCGAAAAGAAAAACTGTTCCGGTAGCAATGATAATCTCCACTTTGGAAGATTCACTCGCAGAAATCTGGCTGGGCAAAATATTTTGGATAGAATGTCCTGCAATTTCTATTTGAATTTTTCCAGAAAAATAACCGAAGGATTTCAAAACATTCTGAATGCGTTTTTCATCGGAGCGACCACGATGAATCAATATGGATGTTCTTAAAAGGGGGGTTTTGGCAAGTTGGACCAAATTGGATGAGGCTTTAATGGCTTTCACCAATTCGTCATTTTCAACACCCTTGATTTCAACTTGATAGGTGAACTCCTGACCATATGAAGGGGAGGGGGAAAGCAGTATCCACCCCAAAATCATTCCCAATGTCAAACAGCAGAACATTAGAGAATGAAATATTTTTTGTAACAAAATTTTCAAATTGATAGGTCTTGAAGAGGTTATTTCAGAAAACTGTTATTGGTCCATACTGGAACCAAATAGTAAACAAACTCAGGTCCTGTTCTTAAATTTGAAGATTACTATTTTGACCGGATCATCCAGAGAATTTTTTTCAATGCCGATCCCTTCTTTTTCTTTTCTCCGGTTTCAGCAAGCAGTTTCTCCCAGTCGCCCAAAATGACTTTTTGACCTGCTTCCAAACCCGATATAACCTGGGTGTGAATGGGATTTTCTATGCCAATTTCAATGGGGATTTTTTTTGGTTTGCCATTCTCCAGAACCACCACATAATTCGCGTCCCCTTCTTTTCTCACTGCGCCTCTAGAAAGGTAAAGCGTTTCTTTGGCCGAGGCAGTAACAATTTCTATATTGGAGGACATCATCGGTTTTAATATATTTTTCGCCGATCCCAGGGCTTCTATTTTTACCTTGAAGATGGTGATGCTGTTTTCAACCTTCCCCTGAGGGGCGATGCGTTTCACTTTTCCCTGAAATTTTCTTTCGGGATATGCGTCGGCAGTAATGGTGACCGATTGGCCGGTTTCAACGGCGCCAATGTCGGTTTCATCGACATCCGCGATGATAAACAAACGCGACATATCAGCTATGGTCGCAAGAGCCGTGCCTCCACTGACATTGGATATTCCTGAAGCGATGATCTGCCCTTGCTCGACCAGTTTTTCAATGATGACTCCAGTAATGGGAGCAAAAATTTCTGTCTCATCCAACCGATCCTGAACTTCTTCCAAAGTAATGTCGGCCCGCTCCACATCCGCCCTGGCAAGTTCGATTTCACTTTTCTTCATCGTGATGTCATAGATAGAATCTTTCGCCGCCTGCAATTGAGCCTGAGCTTGAATCAGGTTTTCTTTATTGACCTTGAAAGCGGTTTCCGCCGCATCCAGAGTCTCCTGTGCGGCAAACTCCTGCTCGAAAAGATTCTGCTGCCGTTTCAGCTTGTCTTCTGATTCCTTTAAGCTGACTTGAGCCGCTTCAACAGCGGAGTTGGCTTTTTTAAGATCGGTTGCATATTTTGTATCCTGCAACAGCAGAGCGGTTTGGGCTTTTCTCAATTTGGCGACACTGCTGGATTTATCGGCCATTGCCTTTGCAACATTTCTTTGTTCGTCCGATTTGTCCAATTGAAGCAGGAGTGTGCCTTTTTTTATCCGATCGCCTTCTTCAAAAGAAAACTTCAAAACCTCGCCACTGGCTTTGGATTTCACTTCCACCTTGAAATTAGGCTCCACGACCCCGGTTGCGGATATTTTTACCGTCAAATCCCCCCGCTGGACTTCCGTACTTTTTAATCCAACTGCCGGGTTGTCTTCTTCATCATTATCCGAGTTGGACGTAAAAATAATAACCAGAATTATTAGAATGGATATCCCAGCATAGATAAGGGATTTTTTCATGAATCCTTATCAACAATGTCATTGTCTATTTGGATGTTGTATTTTTCCATTGTCGAAGCTATCACCCGCCTCAATTTGATCCTGGATTTCCTATAGTCGATGAGTGCGCGAATCTCTTTGCTCTGCTCCTCGACAAGATCTTCCTGAAACTCTAAAACGTTGAAACTGGTCGACAGGCCCACTTCAAATTTTTTCTCTTCAGCGTCCAGTTTTTTCTCAGCCAATATTCGCGCAAGGCGGGTGGCCTCAATGCGCTTGGATTCTGTCCTTATTTGACGGTGGGCCTCTCTCACTTCCACCACAATCTTTCTTTCAAGATTCTTGATGTCCATCAGAGTCTGAGAGGCTTGAAGCCTGGAGGCGGTAAGCCGACTTTTCGCAGATCGGTTTCCGAGTGGATAGCTCATTCTCAGACCCACTTCCCATTGGTAATAATCTCTTGATCCCAAACTTGAAAGAGATTTGTCATAGCCCCCACCAAAGGGACTTTGCGCCGCTCCACCTCCAAACTGCGAAATGGCCACCGCATTTCCACTGATCCCATTCAACCCCAAACTGCCAAACAGGTCCAATGTCGGGTAAGTTTGGTTATCATTATATTTGACTAGAATTTTATCGTTTGCCAACTTCGTTTTACGGGCTAAATAATCCGGACGGCTAATCAGCGCTTTTTTAATGGCTTCATCCAATACGATGTCATTTTCCGTTTGGATCATTGGCTCATCCATCGGTCGAATTTTATTACGGCCATCAAGAGAGTTGAAATCGATATTCAACAAATTCTTTAAATTGTCTTCGTTGTCCTGGACCAGATCCTCGGCCTGTAAAAGAAGTTCTTCACGGGAAGCGACTTCGGACTGTGCCTGTAAAATCTCCAGAGGAGCGACCGTTCCAACCTCCACCTGAGCACGGACTCGTTTTTCCAGATCCTGGGCGCGTTTGAGGGACTTCCGCTTTACATTCAAATCCTCGATGCTGAACACCAACTCCCAATAAACATTTTCAACTTCCGTAATGGTGTCGATAACATTGCCTTCAAATTCAAAATCGGAAATATCCAGATCATTGCTGGCGATGTATATATTCCTTTTATTATTATCAATTCCAAAATTTTTCAGTAGCGGCTGAGTGGCTGAGAAGAGAAGTTCCGAGGAATACTGGGGGTTCAACCCCGCAAAAGCTGAATTTGTCTGGTTTCTATCGCTATTGAAACTGATGTCATAATCTCCCCCAGTGATCACCTTTTGATTCAAAGAAAATCCCAACACATAGTCCCGGTTCCTGGACTCATTGGGCACAGCGAACGCGCTGGACACCTGATTGGTCCTTTCCTGGGTCGAAAAATTCAGGTTAATAGTGGGGTCAAATTCTGATTTTCTGTCTGTAATATCCTGTTCCCTGATTTTGACGCTGAACTCTTCAACGGCTATTGAGATGTTATTTTTCAGAGTGGTCTCGACCACTTGTCGCAGGGTAAGACCAAGCTCATTGCCATGAGAAGCGGGGGAGGGGGGGTCGGTATCGTTCGCCCATGATTCGGGAACTGAGCCCACCATAAAACAAAAAGTAAAAATCAGGGAAACCACTACCAGGGGTTTGTGTGACATCACGCTACTTCTCCCTAAAAATTAATCCGAAATCATTGGAAGATTCGGAAAAAGTCCCTCACTCAAGAAAGGTCCTGTGCCCCCATGTGGGTTTATTCATATAAGGGTGAAAGACCAGAAAGGCCCATAAACCGCACACGGTTGATCAATTTCAAGCAATCAATTTTTCAGATATCGTGCATTGTAACCAATTTTCTAATCTGGATAAAGTCCTATTTTTCAATTAATTTGGGTCATGCCAAGAAATTTTACAAAAAAAATGAAAGATTATTCTTGGTAAAATTACATTAACAGTTTAATATTTATGGACATAAGTTTTTAGTTCAGTTGGCAAGACAGCTCAGCTTCCTGAACAAATTCTTATTTTATTAGCTTACAAATTAATTCCAGTTGCATGGGTTTTAAATAAACAACCAATTTCCAGGAAAAATAATGTCCAGAATAACCGCCGCAGATATTTTGAAAGTCGTGCCAATAACCCGGAAGACCCTTTGGTTGTGGCAGAAAAAATACAAATTTTTTCCCGATCCCGTGAAGGAAGCGCATCCGGGAGGGAAGGGGATCGTCGGCTACTATCCCGCGTGGGTGGAAGAGCGTTGCAAAAAAGTATATGCCCTGCAAAAAAAAGGCTACACCATAAGCATGATCAAGGATATTCTCCAGCAGGAAAAAGAGAATCAATCGGTACGAAAAATTTTAATCGTGGACGATGAAAAGAAATTTTCCAATCTCCTTAAAAAGTTTTTTGATAAAAATAATTTCGTCACCGAGCTGGCTTTTGATGGCTGGGACGCAGGTTTGAAAGCAGCTCAATTTATGCCTTCCATTATTATTCTCGACATTGCCCTTCCTGGAATCAACGGAATGGAAGTTTGCAAAAATTTAAAGGAAAACTCTAAAACCTCAAATATCAAAGTCATCGCAATTTCAGGTGATTTGCGGCATTCGGAAAAGGTGATCCTTGATGCCGGAGCAGACATATATTTCACAAAACCGGTGGACTTTGATACTCTCCTCACCGTTTGCAACGAATTTATCGATCAGGTCGAAAGTACCTGATCCTACCTCAACACCTCAGGTTCGTCTTTTAAGGGTGCTATTTTTCCCTACATCCTTCTTCACCCTCTGTTTTTTAAAAGCTACTGTCAGAAGGCCACTATCACGCTGGCCGCTTGCGGCTGAGCAGGTCATTGTGATATAAGGCTAGACGAATCTTTTTAATTGTTATTTTTGATTGGGTTTTTCTTTATGCAAGGCGCGACCACATCCACCGAAGAAATCACCAAATTGGAAGAAATTGCCAGAGAAATCAGGCGAACAAGTTTACGGGTCATTCACAGGGCAGGGTCGGGCCACCCCGGCGGAAGTCTTTCTGCGACAGATATTGTGACCGACTTGTTCTTCGGCAGAGTGATGAATTATGATCCCAAAAATCCCAAAAACCCGGACCGGGATCGATTTCTTCTCAGCAAAGGACATGCGTCGGGATTATATTTTACCGTTTTAGCAAAAGCCGGTTTTTTCCCTGAAAAAGAACTGGAAAGCTATCGCAAAATCAACAGCCCATTGTTCCTTTCCGGTCACGCGCACCCTAAAACTCCCGGTGTGGAAATTGCCTCTGGAAGCCTGGGGCAGGGATTGAGCGTCGCACATGGGATCGCTCTGGGAGCCCGACTGGACAATCGAAACTACAAGGTTTATGTCGTTCTCGGTGATGGCGAATTGCAGGAAGGACAAATCTGGGAAGCGGCCATGTCTGCGGTAAAATTCAAATCCACCAATCTGATCGCCATTGTGGACTTCAACAAAGTCTGTCAGGACAACCTGACAAAAGACTTAAAAGATTTGGAACCCCTGGAAGACAAATGGCGAGCCTTTGGCTGGGACACCCACCGGATAGACGGTCATAATATGCAGGAAATACATCAAACCCTGAAACTTCCTCCGCATCCTGATAAACCCAGAGTCATCATTGCGGATACGATTAAAGGAAAAGGGGTCAGTTTTATGGAAGGGCAAACCGCCTGGCATGGAGTGGCGCCTTCCGACGAAGATTTAGCAAAAGCTTTGAAGGAGCTTGCATGAAAGACGGTGCTACAAGAGACGGATATGGAGCGGCTCTGGTTGAGTTAGGCGCATCAAATAAAGATGTCGTCGTGCTGGATTCAGGAGTGAGCGATAGTTCCCGAACCAAACCCTTTGGGCAGGAGTTTCCCGAACGATTCTTCAATATGGGAATCAGCGAAGGCGATATGGTTTGCACCGCAGCAGGACTCGCCACCACCGGAAAAATACCTTTCGCCACCACATTCGCCTGTTTTTTACTGGGCCGATCCATGGACCAGATCCTGGTCAGTGTGGCGTATTCAAATACCAATGTGAAATTAGCGGGAACCCATACCGGCATCGCCGTTGGTGAAGACGGACCCTCGGCGCAAATGATCGTGGACCTGGCTTATACCCGCGCCATCCCCAATTTGATCGTGGTTCAGCCGGGCGATTGGGAAGAAGCACGGCAGGCCACTCACGCCCTGGCGGACTATAAAGGCCCGGCTTATTTGAGACTGGGCAGGGGAAAGGTCAAAGGCATCTACGATGCGTCCCACAAATTTGAAATAGGGAAGGGCCATGTCCTCAAAAAAGGCAGTGGAGTAGTGATTTTCGCTTCAGGCACGTTGCTGCAAGAAAGTTTAAAAGCAATGGAAGACCTGCAAAAAGAAAATATCACACCGACCCTGGTCAATATTTCGACCATCAAACCGATTGACTCGGATTTGATCGTAAAACTTGCTAAAGAACACAGTGCGGTGATAACGGCCGAAGATCATAACCGGTTTGGCGGCCTGGGAGACGCTGTGGGAGACGTTCTTTTAGAAAACAATATCCACGTTCCATTTAAAAAAATCGCCGTAAACGATCAGTTTGCGGAGACAGGAACCGCCGCCCAACTTTATGAAAAATACGGACTGTCCGCAAATCATGTTGCCAAAGCTGTAAAAGAAATTCTTCATCAGTAAACTTCTTCATTCCTTCCAAAGATTTCAAACCATTCCGTTTCAGTAGAGCAACCGCGTCCCAGTCTTTGGAAGATAGATTCTTTTTCGCCTGCAAAAGCATTCCCTTGGCTAGTTGACATAATATATGTTATGGGAACTAACGTGCGGGAAGTAAAATCACCTTTGATCCAACCAATCCATGTGTGGAGTCGCCGGATTAATCGATTTTAGCAACGGAAAACTGCCCGGATATGAAAATCATTCGGGCAAGGTCCTGCGTGTCATGCTGGATCATCTGCGCCATCGTGGCCCCGATGACCGTGGTGAGGAAAGATTTGAAGTCAAAGACGGCCCACCTGTATACCTTGGACATCAAAGACTTTCGATCATCGATCTCACCAAAATGGGCCACCAACCCATGCCCAATGACTCGCAAACCGTCTGGATTTCCACCAACAGCGAAATCTACAACTTCAAGGAACTTCGAGAAGAACTAGAAAGTAAAAATTACAATTTTCGTTCCGAATCCGACACGGAAGTTTTACTCAAAGCCTACGAAGAATGGGGAAACGATTGCCTGCAAAAACTCCGTGGCATGTTCGCGTTCGCAATCTGGGACTCCCACAAAAAATCCCTTTTTCTGGCGAGAGATCGTCTCGGAATAAAACCGCTGTATTACTTTTCCAGTCCCGAATGCTTCCTGTTCGCCTCCGAAGTTCGTGCTCTCACCGCCACCGGTATTCCTGAAACTTCACTGAACGCTACGGGATTGTTTCATTTTTTATCTTTTGGGAGTATGTCCTCCCCGGACACTCTTTGGCAATCCATTAAAGAACTACCGCCCGGCCATTACCTTACGGTCACCCCGGAATCCATCCAGATAACAAAATACTGGGATCCTCTCGACTCCCATGAAAATTCGACCGAAGCTGATTTGCTCAAAAACACCCTCAAAGAAGCCGTAAAGCTCAGGCAGGTCAGCGATGTTTCTTTGGGTGCCTTTCTCAGCGGCGGCATCGATTCCAGCGCCGTGGTCTCCCTCATGCAAAAGGAAACGGATGCTCCCGTTCAAACTCTTTCCGTTGTTTTCAAGGAAACGGATTACGACGAATCCGTTTATTCAGATAAGGTCGCTAAGCAAATGGGAACCCGCCATCGTACGCTGGAACTGGGCGAATCCGACCTCGTCAACGCTCTTCCTGAAGCGATTTCTGCGATGGACCAGCCGACGGTTGATGGTATCAACACATTTTTAATTTCAAAATGCGCCCGACAAGCCGGCTGGAAAGTCGCGCTATCCGGTATCGGGGGAGACGAACTTTTTGGCGGATACGATTCGTTTAAGTGGACACCAAAATTGTCAAAATTCGAAAATTTTTTAAGCGCCCTGCCCCGTTCTTTGACTCTCTTTATGGGCAACTGTCTGAAACGATTTTTGCCCGCATCCGACCGCAACAGTAAGCTTGCACATCTCGTCAGCGGGCAGAAATCCGGCAGTCACAGTTATTTTTTGATGCGGGCGTTGTTCTGCGAGGACCGTGTGCGGAGTTTATTCCGGGATAAAAATTGCGCCGACAATGAAATTCTAAAGCACCTGCAAAGAACCCGACAACAAGTCGATTCTTTAAGCGAACTCCATCCCCTCAAGCAAATTTCTTATCTGGAGTTGACCCATTATCTGTCCAACACCTTATTGCGGGACACCGACATGATGAGCATGGCCCACGGGCTGGAAATTCGCGTGCCCCTCATCGACCACATGCTGGTCGAACTGATGTTTACCATTCCCCCTGAAATTCAATTTGCCGGACCACCCCAAAAATCCCTGCTGGTCAAATCTCTTCCACTCGACCTGCCCTCTGAAATTGTCCACCGAAAAAAAATGGGCTTTACCCTGCCCTTTGAACATTGGATGCGAAATGAATTGCGGTCGGAAGTGGAGTCGGTTTTATTGGAGCCGGTCGCTCCATTGTCCGACTTTATTGATGAGACAGAAGTCCGGCAGGTGTGGATGGATTTTTTGGCCCGACGAGTTTCCTGGTCACGGCCCTGGGCGCTTTATGTCTTGAAAAAATGGTTTAAAAGCAATCATCCCCACAATCAAACGATCTAATTGAGGGGATGGATCTATCTTCAGATTGCTGTTCAAACCAGAGCTTTAAACGGTCTCAAGCGGTTTTTTCACTGGGACCTGCGATTTCATTGGCGGGTACATGCGAACAATTGGAACACACATGGCCCAATTCACGTCCACACATGATGCAGGTCTCCATCTCTCCACTTGGCCTGATAGCCCCTCCGCAATGGTTGCAACAAGCGGCGGAGACGGTACGGCTTTTCGTGTGCCTGCGTAATTGATGACGCCGGCTATTTATTAATAATTTGCTTCTGGAAATATTCACGTGCATTGACACACCTCTTTTTATATATCCAAACTTCTATTTTTAAAATAGCTAAGGAAACAGTTTAAATTTCAAATCAACCCTTTCACTGCTTTTTCTAATGCGTAGGATGTTTCTAAATTTAAAAGGTTTTAAATATTAATGAAATTTTTGCAGCGGATCGAACCAGAGATGGGTGAAAATCAGGAGGAGGGAAAATAATCCGGGGACTTAGGGGGTCTCACAACTTCGCCATAACGCCTTTATTGACGGTCTCCATGCGATTGGTATCAAACAAAATTTCAACAAGTTTCATGGCAAACTCCATAGCGGTTCCGGGGCTTCGGCTGGTGATATAATTTCCATCCACCACCACCCGGCTTTCGGAATACGGAACGTCTTCAAACTGATCTTTGACTGAAGGATGGCTGGTGAAACTTGTATTTTTTAGCAATCCGGCGGACTGCAAAACAACCGGGGCGGCGCAAATGGCGGCAATTTTTTTATTGCCCCGATCCATCTTTAATAATATTTCCTTGACCTTTTCATCTTTCTGCAAATTAGAAGTTCCCGGTTGCCCCCCCGGCAGGACCACCATATCGAAATCATCGGCATTTACCTCTTTCAAATGACAATCCGCAACCAGATTGATTCCCCTTGAACCCTCAGTAATGCCGCCATCGGTTCCGGCAAGAGTCACACGGGCTCCCGCCCGGCGCAGGATATCCACCACCGTTACCGTTTCTATTTCTTCAAATCCCGGAGCCAAAATTACTAAAACTTTTTTCATACATTCCTCTTTGTCAAAGACCCTCAGGCAGCTATCCCAGGACCAAATACCTGGACTCTACTCAACTGGGAACGGGGATAACGGCACTGCAATACAACATTTTGGTTTTCAATGTTCAAACTATAAAATAATCGACCTTGTTTAGCAATTTTTCAGATGATAAAATTTCATGTGAGCTGTGCCGAATTGGAACCTGAAAAGAATGCTATGCAGACATTAGACCGAGTCCCTGATTTTTCCAGACAAATTCAAAGCATGTTTGGCGCCGTGGCGCCAAAATATGATTTTCTCAATCGTCTACTCAGTGCCGGACGGGATCAATATTGGAGAAAGGCCGCAGTCGACCTTCTTTCTCCAAAAAAGGGAGAACGTTTTCTGGACGTCGCCACAGGAACCGCCGACATAGCCCTTGAAATCGCTTCCAGACATCCGTCCGAAGTAAAGGTCATGGGAATCGATTTTAGCGGCCCGATGTTGAAACTAGGCTTGAAAAAAGTCAACGATAAAAATCTTAAGCATGCCATCACGCTTCAAAAGGGGTGCGGCCAATCTCTTCCTTTTGCGGACGAAAGTTTTGATGGCGCTATCACCTCTTTTGGTCTGCGCAATTTTTCCGACCCTGGACTCGCTCTTACAGAAATACACCGTGTGTTGAAACACAAGGGCCAGGTCGTCATCCTTGAGTTTTCACATCCGACCAATCCTATACTGGGATGGGGCTATCAACTATATTTCCATTTTCTATTGCCCCAGGTGGGTAAAATTTTTTCACGTCATAAATCCGCCTATAACTATCTACCCCAATCGGTTTCAAAGTTTCCGATGCGTCAAGAACTGGCGCTTCTCATGGAGAAATCTGGATTTCAGTGTGTGACACATCAAGATCTTACTTTCGGAATTGTCACCCTCTATCATGGAATAAAAAATGGTTGAGCCACGCCGTAATAGTTTATTCCCTTTTAAGGCAATCCTGTTTCTTGTTCTGCTTTTTATCGGGACGGAATATTATCTGGACCGGTTTCAAATTTTCGATGTTTCCCTGCCAACTTTTGAATCCAGTGAGAAAAATGAATTCTCGGATCGGCAGGACTATAAAGACATCATGCAATTACAAAAAGCATTTATTCGCAATGCTAAAAGTATTAAGCCCACCGTTGTCAGTATCAACAAAATTCTGGACAATTATGAACCGGCCGTTTGGACCGACTCCCCTTCCCATCCCCCACGCCCCTGGTATTTTTCTTTGAAGGAATGGGTATTTAATTCTGTTTCCAAAACTCGGTATCGCATCGAGAATGTCGGATCTGGAGTCATTCTCAATTCAAAGGGATACGTCCTGACCAATCACCATGTCATAGAAAATATAGAAAAAATAATGGTCCGATTGTCCGGCGGGGTTGATCATATTGCAAGTTTGGTTGGGGCCGATCCCTTGACAGATCTGGCAGTATTAAAATTTTCAACTTTCCGCAGGATACCCTACCCTGCCTTTGCCGAATCCCACAGTATGGGTGTCGGCGATTGGGTGATGGCCATTGGCAATCCATACGGATTGGAAGGCACTGTCACAGTGGGCGTGATCAGCGGTATGGGCCGATCCAACCTGGGAATCGTAAACTATGAAAATTTTATTCAAACCGACGCGTCCATCAACCCTGGGAACAGTGGCGGCCCCTTGATCAATCTCAACGGTGAGGTCATTGGCATCAATACCGCAGTGGCTGAAATCGGGTCCGGTGTTGGATTTGCCATCCCCATAGAAATGGCTCTGCGCGTTGCAACCCAGCTCATTAATACCGGTAAAGTCGAACGTGGCTGGTTGGGAGTTGGCATTCAATCGCTGACTCCGGGGCTGGCGTCGTCATTCAATCTCAAACACCCCGTAAATGGGGTGCTGGTCAATAGCGTTGATCCAGAAACTCCCGCTGAAACGGGTGGAATCGAGAGAGGCGACATCATTGTTCAATTCGATGGCAAGACAATTCCAAGCTCAAATAAGTTTCAGCAAATGGTGGCCGACACCGCCATCGGAAAAACCGTTTCCATCAAAGTGATTCGTGACGGTGGAGAAACGTTCCTCAAGGTTAAAATTGGCCGGCTCAATTCCTGACTCGCTCCCGCGAGGGGGAAATTGCTCGCGCCGGACTATGGGTTTATGGCTGGCTGAATTCTGTATCGTGCAGTCGTCATTGTGAGGAGCGTTAGCGACGAAACAACCCAGAGACCCTGGGTTTACCCCTTCGGGGCATGAAGGCAATGGTGAAAGATCACACGTGAAGATTTTTCATCCTGACATCCTCCTCCCCGTGTAAGGGGGCCTGCTCCCCTACCCTTCCACCACCTCGAAACCAGCTTCACCAATTTTGGCAGAGATTGTTTTCAAGTCGGTTTCAATTTCTTCAAACTCCACTGCCACGACTTTCTTCTCCAAATCCACCTGGACCTTGGAAACTCCGGTCAGTTCCTCAAGAGCTTTCGTAATGGTTTGAACGCAATGATCGCAACTCATTCCATCAACATTGATGACCTGATTTTTCATACCACCTATCTCCTTGATTTAAAATCATATTACCCGAACCATTCCAAAATAATCCACATTGGAAAAGTTAAAAATAACGGCAATCCAAGATATCTAATTGCTGACGCGGGACACTCTAAGTAACAAACAAAGTTGGGCAGGGTGAGATTATGAAGCAAAAATAAAAACCTCCTGCGTCTCTTTGAGAAGGGGGCCGGGGAGGTTTTCTTTTAAAAGCTCTCAAAAAGACTCGATCAAGAGATTTATCCAGATTTTACCCTTTAAGAGCCCGGTGTATTTTTATTACAATCACTTCTTTATCTTCCGCATCCCAATTTATAGCAAATTTATTAGCTAAACTTGGACAGTACTCATAAACCTCTTTTGTTGAGACGCCTACTCTGATTGGTAAAATCACATTTTTTTCTTAAACTAGTTCCTTTGTAAAAATGAATCAAATTCTCTTTTTGTCCAACCTGAATATGGATGGTGCAAAGCATTCGCAGCCCATGCCCGGTACAAACCGGGTGACCAAGGGGAACCTTGGGACAACTGACATTTGTTGAAAAAGTCTCGGCGCCCGCGCGTGGGAATTATTGGATCGGGCTCTCCGTCGTAGATACACCATAACGACCCTCAAATGTTTCATATCGATCTTTGGAGTGATTAGATCGCTCTCGATTTGCTACCCTCGAGGGGGGTGGCGACAGCGTGTGCCCATCCTCCTCGGGCGGCTGGTCATTGGACGCACTTAAGTGAACTGGGCGACGCGGCGCTTCCCCTTGCGGATTGTGGCGGTCTGTCGCTAGCACCCAGCGGTTTTGCCACACCCACCGCCACCACCTATCGGTGGCCTCCCCCCCCTACCTCCAAAGCTCCCTGCTTGCACTCCACCTTGTCCCGGCCGAGCACGGAGACCTCGTACCGCACCATTCGCATTCGCCCGGCCATCCGGCGCGATAACGGGCGCGCTATCCTCGATTTCTCGACATCTTGGCTTCGATCTAGGACAGGTCGGCTTGGTTATGCCACTATTGCCGCTCTTCGGGATTAGGTTACCACCGGTCACCCCACCCCCAACACGCACGCCGTCCTGTCCCGGTCTGGCACGGAGACCCCGTACCGCACCTCTCGCATTCGCCGGGCCGGCTGCTCCCGGAACACCGGGCATCCCTTTAACCCTTGCCGGACCCGTTGACCCGGGCTGGTCTTTCTCACCTCTCTTGCCTCTGGGCCGCTGTACCCGCCTTTTGGGGCCCTTATTAACCGCACGGTCTTGGGATAAACGGCTCCCTCTTTTAGTCCGTTCCGCCATGAGGTGAAGGCCATCGGAAATGCCGGACGGTAACTCTGCGATGATCTGCTGGTCGGCTGAATCCGTTGCCAGTATTTTTAGAACGTAATCTATGCCGATTGAATGGGGATGTTTATTTCTCCCCAAAATGACTCTTACTTTCCCTATGTGATCTAGAACATTTCCATTGATACCGATTTGTTTTTTATCATCACTCACCACCGCATAGCTGACCACCGGTTTTCTATGCTTGTAGCTCCCGTAAAAATCGTTGGCCTGAGCAGGAACCGGGGCAACAAACCCGAAAAGCAAAACCACAGTCAGCAACCACCCTAAACCCATTCGAGACGATTTCTTTAAACCGCTACTTTCAACTTCAGATCCACTACAACTCAGCGCGTGTTTCACTTTTAATTCTCCTTAAAGTTTGTTGGAGGTGAATGAGGGAAGTTAATGGAAGCAAACCAAATACCTTATAAGCCTAAGCTTTTCTCTGGGGATATTGTCCTCAGGGTTTGCCTTTACGAATCTACCGTACTTTTCCAGACCACACAACCACGTCAAATTGAAATGACTATAAACAAATGATTTACACAGTAATTCAAGCAACAAACCTACTGCTCGCAACTCATCCCATCCACATGAATGACCTGACTTTTCATACCACTCTCCCCTGTAATTATAAGACCCATACTAAACGATCCAACCCGAATACGAGGGATTCCTCCCTTATTGCAACTAATTTTTGTCAAAAAACAGCTTAAATGACAAAATTAGTCATTTTCGACTCACAACCGTATGATTTTTCGTACCATCATCGAACTTCCCTGTAAATCAATATACATGTAACTCTATATGTTTAAATTAGTTGTAAATTTTGGCACAACCTTTGCCTTATAACTTATTGAAATTTAATGATTAACAGGAGGAATGACAATGTTTTACGATGTGAGAGTTCTAAACCCAGATGGCACGATGAAAAAAGTCATCTCCAGCACCGAACTTAAAACAACTCATTGGGATAAATTCAGAAAATCCGAGGAGTCTCTTTCTCTTCAAACCTCTGAGCGACGAAAAATTCCTCAATGGGTCAAAGAAAAACTGGACTTACAATTTCCAGATTATAGTGAATCCAGATACACAGACTAAATTTAATTCGTTTGCTTATTTTATCTTCTGAGTGATAGATGCGTTTCAAGCTATGAGGCCTTTATGAGCCCTTGTTAACCGGCGGACCCATGCCGTCTCGTCTATATCACTGTCCATCCTGCCCTGCAGGACAATATTGGCCCTACCTGTCAGCGTAAACCCCATCTTCCGAATTCAACAAAACACAACAATCCACAAAAACAAAGAAAACCATACTCTACATTGTCACAAAACTGATTGATGATTATTTTTGGGGAGAAAACAAGGAGTAAATACAAAGACCCGCTTGAGAGGCGGGGGAGTAGTCCGTCCTTACAAGCGGGTCAGCTAACGGGAGGTAACTCATTGTTTTTATACTAACATAATAATATCGCAATAGCAATATTATTGAATTCTGTTGAAATTTCGACTCAAAGCCCGCCCAAGCAAATTCTGGCGTTATAAAATTGATGGTTTTTGAAACCCATTGAGTTTTTTTCAACCAAAAAGACGGTTAAACCCTGCTTTACGTAATATTTTGATTTTTCAGCGTTTTCTTTTATAAAAACACTCAAGAATTCGATATTAAAACCGAAAATTTATACATGGGTCAATCTGGAAGATTGATCACGCAGGTTGTTCATTTTAAGATTTTTTTCAACGATATAAGCGAATAACCCACAACCTGTAGCAATACTATATTTCATGGAGGAAATTAATCATGAAGCAGTTCACTTTTAGCGCCCCGCACCACCTTAAATTTATTCGATCACAACTATCTGAACAAAACCCATTTCCTCAATTCAGAGGTCATTCTTTGGATTGTGGTTTTCCGCCCAACGGCGGTTTACAACAAAATCCATTTTCTTCAATTGTCCGACCGCAAAATATCAAATGACCGAATTAGATCCCACAAATAAAATTATCCAAAGAAGCTCCGCTAAAAAGCTTCCAGCCAGGGCCGCCAGGATAACTTCTCAACCGGAAAACACTCCCGTTGCCGACCGTGTCACTTTATCCCATAAGCCAAGTCAGACGCCTCAAAAGGCAGACAATGCCAAAACGTCCGGGCAAGTTCGTGATCAGCTGGTCTCTAAATTCCGCGATTACCTTGAGCAGGGAACTTATCAGATCAAAGCCGATGAAATTGCGAAAAAAATGGTCCAAAAAATTCAGGAAGAAAAGGACCAGACCATTATTTAATGCAATCGGAAAAACGGGAATATCCGGTCGTTTTTCACAAAATTTTGAGATCGGTCAACTTTGGAAAGACTCCCGTTTCCAGAAGTTTTTCTTCCCATCGCTTTCCCATCTTATTGGTTCTTAAATCCAGTTTTTCCAGTTTTATCAGCACGCTGGTTTTGGCCAACGATTCCATCCCCAGGCGAGTGATTTGATTGTTACGAAGATCCAGCTCCCTTAAATTTGAAAATATTTCTGAATGGGCAATGGCGTCCAACCCCACATCTCCAAAGCCATTCTTGCGCAAATCCAAAACTTCGAGTTGTTGCAGGCTGGTCTGCTGGCTCAAATAGATGACTTCCAACGCGGTTATTTCCATGTTCGCAAGTCTCAAAATTTTTGGATTTCTTAGCAGTCGAGACTCGATATATTTGCTGAACAATGTAAGGGAACGGTTCGGATTTGGTTTTAGCTTTGCATCAATCTCAGCGTTGACCTTATCTATGCCACCTTTGGTGGAATAAAATATCTCAAGAATTTTATCTGTATTCAGTTCTTCATCATCCATGATTGAGTGACTCTCGTTCCATACTTGGAGGATTTAGTTTCCTCCCCTTACAGGCGAAAGAAAAATTTTTTTAGCCTACCCAATGATCTTTTTAAAAGAAATGCTCTCAAACGATCTGGTCCAACTATTATTTTCCACCTTCTTTGGTCATTGTGTCGAGGAAAGAGTTTGCTTCCTTAATAGCCGCTTCCATTTCTTTTATTAACGAAGCCACATCTGTTTCCACCGTCGCCAGCTCTTCTTGCAACGAGGCAATGGCGGTCGCATTTAGGTTATGTTTGAGAGTGAGCACCTGATTCTTTAAAGCTGACAATACGGGATGAATTTTTTTCTCGGCTTTTTTCATCGCCTTGATCAATATACCGTACCGTTTTTTGGTTGACTTGAGTTGCCCCGCACTGTTCTTCCGTAGTTTAGCGTTGGTGTATTGCCCCAACTCATCTTCCCATTCTTCAAATAAAGCTCCCGCCACATGCTCTACCTTTTCGATTCGGTCCTTCACATCTTCGGCCTTATCTTCGCTTTTTTCATACACTTTATTGAGTTTTTTATATTTATCTTCCAGACTACCGCCTTTGAATTTCAAGGTGGCCGAAAACTGTTCCAAAGCCGAATTGAATTGCTCTTTAGCATCCTGTTGAGAGTCGCGTGCGCCTTCAATACGGTCTGCCAAAATATCCCGTTTGTGAGTGCCAAATTTTTCCATGGTGTTGTAATAGGCCGTTTGACACCCGGAAAAAATCCATAAAAGTGTCACCCAACCTATAAAAATTCGAACTGACTGCTTGTTCATATCTTTCACTCCTGATAGGCCTTTTAAAATAGAAAAAAATTTTCACTCACAATACAAGACCCAGCTCTTGTCAATGCGATGAACTGAATTCAATATTAGAACTACTAAATCAAGTATTATTAGAGTTCCCCAATAAAGTTGTTTCCAAAACACAGAAAATTATAATACGGATTTCATTTCCAATGGGTTCTATGCCATAATTCCTTTCTCTGCTAATAAATCATTGCATGTAAGCGTATCGTTCGATTTATTCAGAAAAAAAGGCTTATGAGTATACTCTATCTAATCCCCTAATTGTTTTGAGTATTTTACTGGGGAGTCCTTTAAGTCTTCTCACTCATTCCCTTGATCACTAGATGTTTGCATGGGCATCCTGAAAATTCTAATCAAAAGATTTCTGGCAGTTATTTTAGACATTTTGCCACTTCTTTGCGTTATCTTTGTTTTCCAGACCTTCGTCATACAGAAACCCTTCCCCCACCTTGAGCAAACCCTTATTGGAATTGGATTGGTAGTCCTCGGCCTGTTTCTTTTTATCATGGGCCTTGAAAATGCCTTGTTCCCTTTAGGAGAACGGCTCGCCGATCAATTCGCCCAAAAGGGAAATGTATTTTGGCTTCTGGCATTTGGGTTCACCCTGGGGTTTTCGACCACCATCGCAGAACCGGCTCTGACCATCATTGCCAATAAAGCGGGGCATCTGGCCGCAGACTCGGGTTTAATTCAAACGCATGATTCCGAAATTTCATCTTTCGTAAATGGACTACGCCTCACCGTTGCCATGGCCGTGGGAATGGCCACCGCAATTGGTGTTTTTCGGATCATCAAAGGGTGGCCGTTGATCTGGTTCATTCTCACCGGATACGGATTGATAATTATCGCGACCTTTTTTGCACCCAAGCAAATCATCGGAATCGCATATGACTCAGGCGGAATCACCACATCCACCATCACCGTGCCTCTTGTCACCGCACTTGGAATTGGGCTGGCAGTGGCTATCAAGGGTCGAAATCCGATGGCCGATGGATTCGGATTGATCGCTTTGGCGAGTCTCACCCCCATATTATTTGTCATGATATATGGCATGTTTGTTTTAGGTATTGCATGATGGAAACGGAAAATAGGATTATTGAGCTCCTTCAGGAATCTTTTAAAAACACCCTTGTGGACATTTCGCCCATCCTGTTGGTTCTGGTATTTTTCCAAGCCATTATTCTCAGGAAAAATATCCCTCATCTCAAACAAATTTTATTCGGGCTTGTTTTAGTAGTAGTCGGGTTGGCAATTTTTATCGTTGGTTTGGAAGAATGCATTTTCCCCATCGGGACCCAAATGGCGAATCAATTGACAGATCCTCATTTTCTTGCCAATGGTGACGAGGAAATCATCAGGAGTTTTTTATCTGCGGATCAAGTGGACCCTTCTCTCTATGCCTGGACTTATATTTTCGCCTTCCTGATCGGGTTTTCCACCACGCTCGCGGAGCCTGCTTTAATCGCCGTGTCCATCAAAGCCAGGGAAATTTCGACCGGAGCAATTTCGGAATGGGGTTTACGGTTCGCCGTGGCTTTTGGGGTGGCATTTGGAGTTACATTGGGGACCTACCGGATAATTATGGGAACTCCACTTTATATTTACATAGCATTGGGCTACTTGTTTCTTATTATCCAAACCATTTTTGCTCCAAAAACAATTATCCCCCTGGCTTACGATACCGGCGGGGTGACAACGTCCACGGTAACTGTCCCAGTATTGGCGGCATTAGGCATCGGGCTCGCGTCCAATGTTCCCGGAAGATCCCCGATTCTGGATGGTTTTGGCCTCATAGCATTCGCTTCCCTTTTTCCTATTATCGCTGTTTTAGCCTATGCTATGATCGGACAATGGCTCGAAAATCGTCAACACTAGTCACATAAAAATCTTGGAAATTCAACCTGGACCAATGGCAAAATCAAACATTTATAAAATTTCACAATGCCAACCAAACTCTAAAAGGTAAAGACCGATGGACTTTATGAAGAAACAAGGTTGGACCATCCTGATTATTTTATTAGCTATCCTATTTGCGGTCTCAGGTTTTATCTTTCTTCACGAATACTACAGTAAGGAAATAAGTGATTTCAGTGTTGAAATAATGGCCGCTGTCATCGGAACAATTTTCACCGTTTCCGCGATGGCCATTCTAATGAGGATGGAAGCGGCTCAAGAAAAAGAAAAGGAGTTTTCTAAAGATATTTTCACCAAAAAGATACAATTGTACGAAAGTTTAATCACTGCCATTTTTAAAATGGATGACAATAATATAATAGAACAAGATGAAGTTACGGATATTGAAAACAAAATTGGAATATCTTGCCTGGTAGCAGGTGAAAACCTGGTTTCAGTTTTGTCCCAGTTTTTAATTCAACTGAAATTGTTTGGGAGAATTTCGAAAGAAATAATGCGAGAAGATAATTTTGCCGAGCAATTTATCATCCATTTCAAAAAAAATCCCGACCATTTAGCCGACACCAAAAAAATGTTTTTGAATAAAAACAGCAAAATTAGAAAAGAATTGATTCTCGAAAATTTTGAGGATTTTTTTATCTCATTAGATGGATTGGTACAGGCAGTACGAGACGACTTGATTCAGGTTGAAGGTGATGTGAAGGAAAGGGTTGGCTATTTTGTAAATACAAAATTAATTTCAGTCAACTTACCGGGGCGGGTTTGATACCCGATGAAAAAAAACTAATTTTATCCAGGTAAAATTTCTCCGTAACAATGTCTAACTTTAATTAAGGAAAAAACGATATGCGTTTTAAAGTTATTCTTGCTTTGGTCAACGACTCCTATCAGGAGGAGGTCATTGATGCGGCTAAAACAGCGGGAGCGACAGGGGTCACAATATTAAATGCCCGAGGAGAAGGAATTCACGAGCATAAATCATTTCTTGGGTTGTCAATGGATGCGCAAAAAGACATGCTTCTCTTTTTGGTTGAGGATTTCAAATCCGACGACATTATGGACGCCATTTACAAGGCGGGTAATTTGGACGAACATGGCAATGGAATCGCGTTTTCCTGGACAGTCGATCGAGCCATTGGTCTGGAAAGCCAGCTTCCCAGTATGGAAAAAGACGCCAAGCAAAAATATTTTTAGGAGACTTTGATGACAAAATACCAATCGGTCCGGGACATTATGATGGCTGATTTTTTAACCATTGAGGGCATCACCAAAGTTTCGGACGCTTTGGAGACGATGAACCAAAAAAAACTCAATGCCATCCTTATTAAGCCAAGATCCGAGATGGATGTCTATGGCATCATGACTCGCAGAGACATTGCCCGAAAAGTCATTGGCCATAGGAGAAAACTCCATGAAACCCACGTATATGAAATAATGACCAAGCCAGTACTCAGCGTCCCCCCCAGCATGCCCATTCCCTACGCCGCAAGGCATTTAACCAATTTCAAAGTGTCGTACGCAACGGTGCTGGAAAATGATACGGTGATCGGTATAATTTCTCTCAACGGGATGGTTCAGCACTGGGACCAGGGATGACTTCAAATGACAGGATTATTCAAATAAAGCGTTATTGACAAGGATTTAAAATGTTAAACAGCAAATCTTGTTTTTTGGGTTGTCTAGTTTTCTTATTAGTTTTCCTGACGAATGTGTCCCCATTGTTTTCCCATGAGATGGAAAACAAAAAAACTCGGGAATTTTTATCAAGCCAGAACGATCCTGACTCAAAGCACGGCATTCCCAGGGCAGACAAAGAAGACAAGGCTCTCACTGACTTGGGCCTTGTTGAAGGCAGGGTATCAGGTATCTGCCCTCAAATACGCAATACTCCGCAGGCGCCAAATTCTTTCCAGGGATTGACCAATCCCCTCGACCCGACTAAAAAAAACCTGCTGGCCGGAGAGACGTTATTTAAAATTGATGCACAGCCCACAGCCTGCAAGGTATGTCACGGATTCGATGGAGACGGGCTGGGAATTATTTTTAAGCGATTGCAACCCAAGCCCCGAAATTTTACCTGTTACTACACAATGGAAGATATTTCGGACGGTCAGATCTTTTGGATCATCAAAAATGGATCGCCGGGAACCCCAATGCCGTCTTTTGGGGCTTTGAGTGACGAGCAAGTGTGGCAGTTGGTTCTCTTTATCCGCCAGTTCGCCCATAAATAAAGTCAATACCGCAATGCCAGCCTGTGCCCGAAAGGACATGATACCCTAGGCTCTGCTCTGGCATTCAAATCCTCAATGAATTGACTGACGTCACCCTTTTTTCAGAGAACTTCCTGTGCGACTGTCCCAAATCACTTTATCGGGGCTTGAAACGTGTTTGGCGTGAGCTATCCAATAATCCCACTTGGCTTCTATCTTCAATATTTTCACGCATTCGTCAATGCCATGCGACCCCGCCATATGAGAATACAACTGGCCTAAATCTTTTATGAACGTATCCTGCTCGGATTTATATCTGTCCTGAGCTTCCGCAATGTTTGCCAACGTATTTTCCGCAACCGTATCATAAGCAAATGATATTTTCTGAGAGTGTTGAAAATCTACAAAATAATTGATATAGACCCAGAAAGCAAAAGGAAACACCGCCAAACTCCAGACTCCAATTTTCAGAGTTTTTTTATCTGAAAAAATTCCTCCGAAAACCAGAATAAACCCGATAATGAGAGAATATAATGAGGCGTCGGTATAATATTTAGCGGGCCTTACTTTTTCTCCGCACGGACTATCCTCTGCATTGGCGCTCAATATTTGCGAAGAAGAAAAGGCTCCCCAGGTATTTAGGTTCGAGTGCCCTAAGGCAGGCGCTTCCGATTTTATCAGGACAGCGCCGGTGAATACGACGAAAAGGATGCAGGTTGCGACAAATTGCTTTAGCATTTAAAAATCAATTTTCTTTATATCGAGAATAAAACTATAATCGCCTGAACACTGAAAAGCGTATTATAGACGCTGTTTTTATTATTAAAAGTTTTTCTTCCACCCTTTTAGGACTGAATCGCATTAAATACAATGAATAATGAAACGAGATTTGCCGATCAGAATAACGGAATGATCCTGGATAACGAGTCGGGCTTGATTTGGGCCAGGGAGGATTCCTGGGCCATCGCTCAGGATTGGCTGACCTTTCAGGAGGCCTTGAGTTTTGTGGATGATTTAAATAAAAAGGATTATCTGGGGTTTCACGACTGGCGCATCGCAGAGAGAGAGGAAATCGAAAAACTTTTTGTCTCCGAAAGCTTAGTTATTGGAAGATCGAAACAGGAACTTCACCTGGACACCACATTTGCGCCCGGTGGAGGCAATGGTTCCTGGTGCCTTCCCTTTGACCAGCAGGCGGCATTTTATTTCAACTATTCCAGTGGAATTGCGCAGGGATTTGATCAGGATTTTTCCCAAGGGTACATCCGTCCGGTTCGTCTCTACCCGGATTGATTCAAGGGTTCGACACTTCGTTTAAAGCAGGAAACCAACTTGGGCATATTTTGTTCGGGATGAATGACCTGGGTTATTTCGATAAAATCCGTTTCGTGGGCGATGGAAGCCAATTGATACCGTTCCCGGTCAACCTCCTCTTCATTCCCCAGATACTGGCAAAGGGCGGTTCTCAAAGCATCCCACTCCAGATACAGAAAAAATTGGTCGTCAGGGTCATCCAGTTCTAAAACCCGGGTCAAATCTGTAAAGTCGAGATCCAGAACTTCCTGTGCCGGCTTTCCTGAACAATACTCCATATAACCCGTCCCGCCGCCGATTTCCTTGCTACAGGTGATTTTGGAAAAGTCAAAGCCCAATAGACGTTCCTCAAGATCGAGTTTGATCGTTACCATTGACGATGTGTCTTTACAGGGCATCAGGAACCTTAAAGTATCGATTTATTTTAACAGTTTATCACCGGGATAGCTCTTTCTTCAGGAAAATGATACTTTTCCGCCAAAGATCATGATGGATTTCCCTGAAAATTCATACTGATATCGACCGCTCGGGCGGAGTGGGTCAAGGCCCCCACCGATACAAAGTCAATTCCGGTTCCAGACAATTCATCCAGACGTTCTAGAGAAATGGAACCAGAAACTTCGATTTTTGCCCGATGATCGACCAGTTTTACGGATTCTCGAATCATCGCAGTCGCCATGTTGTCCAGCATGATGATATCCACTCCGGCGGACAAGGCTTCCTCCACCTCGATAATGTTTGTGGTTTCCACTTCGATGGTTTTATCTTTACCAAATTTTTTCCTGATCAGTTCCACCGCCCGGGCAATACTACCCGCCGCTTTAATATGATTGTCCTTGATCATCATCGCGTCATACAATCCGAAACGATGGTTCTCCCCGCCGCCACATTTTACAGCATACTTCTCGAACACCCTCAAACCCGCTGTGGTTTTGCGTGTATCCAAAACTGTGACAGGTCTTGCTTGTTCCACAAATTTGCGTGTGAGAGTTGCAATACCGCTTAGTTTTTGCAGGATATTGAGAGCGGTCCGTTCGCCCTCAAGCAAGGCAACGCCTTTACCCCGGACTTTCAGTATCACTTCGCCTGATGACACCTCATCGCCATCCTGATGACCCGGGCCAGAAAAAGCGCATGCGGCATCCAGCAGAGAAAATACCCGGCGAAATATTTCCATTCCGCACAGGGTCAAAGTTTCCTTTGCCGACACCTCCGCTGTCCAGATAGAATTATCATCCACAATGCTTCGGGTTGTGATGTCCCCGGAACCGATATCTTCATCCAGTGCCCGTTGAACCAGTGCGTCGATTTCTTCGTTAGTGATCGATTCAGTCAAATTCTTTTACCATTTGCCTTAATACCAGGGGAATAAATTATGAAAAGTTATTTTAATTCAAAATTATCGAATATGTTTTAATATATTTCGAGCTCAATTGAAAGCCTGGCTCACTGTAATCCACTATGTGATTTTTTTAAATATTTTTTATCCAAACAATCTTTTATCAGGCCGAATTTTGACAACATTCAAGTTACCAGCCGTATTCGATCTGGAAATTCTCCCGGACGCTAACTCATCGTCAAAACGGTTTTCCCGTTCTGACGAAAACAAGCCCGAACAAAAGATTCGCCTGAACGACCCAAAAACAGGACAAACCTGGGGTTTCGTGGTAATTGACAATACCGTTCGCGGCCCCGGCCTGGGAGGAATCCGTATGGCGCCGGATTTAACGCTACTAGAAGTTTCGCGTTTGGCCCGAGCCATGACATTAAAGAACAGCGCCGCTTGTCTTCCCCTGGGGGGAGGAAAATCGGGGCTGACGGTCGACCCTCATTTTTTCCAGTCGCATCCTTCACTTAAAAAAGAATTGATCCGTCTTTTCGCAGATGCCCTGTTCAAAATTGATCGTTATATCTCGGCCCCCGATATGGGAACCAATGAAATCGACGTGCAACAAATTTATGAAATTTTTTCAGATAAACTCGGAACCTCCCGCCACATGCGTGGAGGGGCGGGGCGGCCTCCTGAAAAAGGCGGCATCCCCATAGACGATTGGGGGCTCACGGCCCATGGGCTGTTCACTGCCGCCATGACAATGGAAACTCTTGCAGGAGGTTTCCCCATTAAAAACGCCCGTGTGGTCATTCAGGGATATGGAAATGTCGGATCATGGGCCGCAACCAAGTTGTACCATGCCGGGGCTGTGATCGTCGGTGCGTCCGACATTCATTGCGCCTTATGGAATCCTAAAGGGTTAAACATCGACGAATTAAACCGCATCCGCAAAAATCCCACAGGTTTAAAAGAATATTCCAACCCCGTCGAAAGACGATTTGGGCCAGACAAACTGGATTGGCTCCTCGAAGCCCCGTGTGAAATTCTGGTTCCTGCCGCACGGCCCGATTGTATCAACGCAAAAAATGCGGACCGCATCGACTGCAGAATAATTCTCCAGGGTGCCAATACCCCGTCCAACAAAATGACGGAATATTATCTTCAGAATCGAAGAAATATTCTTTCTCTTTCAGATTTCATCGTCAATGTGGGTGGAGTCATTGGATGCGCTGTGGAACTTAAAATGACCGGGGACCCGGATTTCAAACAAAAAATGCTTAAAAAAGACCCACAAATTTATCTGGAAGAATTGATCGCAAAAACGGTCTCAACAAATGTCACGGAGGTCCACACGCGAATGACCGCGCAAAAACAAAAAGATGTTATTTTTCGGGATGAAGCGTTGAAGCTGGCGGAAGAAAGATTGTGTGCTCAATCCAAAGAGGAGTGGTTGTGATATCTAATTTAGAATTACGGCCTTTATTTTAGAAATTTTCAGGATTGTACGGATTCTTTGATTTTTTCAGATTGTTCTTTATTCACCCGACCCAGCCCAATACGTCGCTTTTCTGTTTTGTTGCACCACCTGCAGGTTCGTTCCTCACCGCCTTCACGCTCGTTGAAATTCCAGTGAAATACAGACCAATCGGACCATTGGTGGTTATTCAATATCCAACACAAAATTTTCATCTAAGTATCTCCCGCATTTTCTTTCTAAAACATGGCGGGCAAATCTTGCCCCTGACCACTCCGATTGAGACTGTATTAATCAAATTGATATAATTTTAATTAAAGGAATTTCTTAAATCTTAATTAATCAAGATTATACTGTCGGCCCTTTTTGTCAACATTTTTTGAAAATTTTTTTCCGCCAAAATGGACACAAATTATGGGAGTGCTGAAAGGAGAAATGGTAATTCGGAGGTTCTATAAAAAATGCGCGGAATTCTTACTCATTCATAGGGTGGGTTCGGGTTACTGATAAATTTCTTTTAGAACTTTATCTGCTCCCATGGCCAAAATTTCTTTTCCAAGCTCCTGGCCGAGTTGCTTCGCTTCCGTCAGAAGCTTCTGTTGGGACGCCTGAAATATGGTTTTACCATCCAGACTTGCCACCAAACCAGAGAGAGTTATGTTTTTTTCTTCGAGAGTGGCATACGCCCCAATGGGCACCTGACAACCGCCATCCAACACATCAACGAAAGACCGCTCCGCATCCAGCGCCAAATGAGTTTCTTCGTGATCGAGGGCCATGATCGCCTCTAACACCTCCGGGTCGTGCTTTCTGGTTTCGATGCCCACGGCACCCTGCCCCATCGCCGGTAAAATTATTTCCGCCGGGATTATCTGGGCAATTTTATCTGCCCATCCCATTCGGCGTAGCCCTGCGGCGGCCAGAATGATCGCGTCCAGTCCTTCGGAATCCAGCTTTTTGATTCTGGTGTCGATATTGCCGCGCAGGGGAACAATCTCTAAATCAGGGCGATACTTTAATAATTGAGAACTCCGCCGCAAACTACCTGTGCCTATTTTGGCGTTTTTTGGCAAATCGTCGAGTTTGATATTATCTCTGGAAATGAGAGCATCGAAGGGATTTTCCCGTTCAGTGACAACCGAAATTTCCAGTTCGTAGGGAATTTTCATCGGCACGTCCTTCATGCTGTGAACGGCGATGTCCACCTCACGACGTAGAAGAGCTTCCTCAATTTCCTTGACGAACAATCCCTTGCCGCCAATTTTAGTCAGAGGAACGTCCTGAATTTTGTCCCCGGAAGTTTTGATGATTGTGATCTCCACCTGCAATCCGCTATGGAGTTCTTCCAACTGGGACTTTATCCAGTTCGCCTGCCAAAGAGCCAGCCCACTGCCCCGGCTTCCGATGATGAGTTTTTCCAGATCCATTCAGTCGTCCAGGTGAAAAAGATGGCGAATTGCTTTCAGGTATACATGACCTTCCTGGGACTGAGTCTGCTTTTTAAGATTGATGGTGGGCTTGTGAAAAATTTTATTGAGGATGGATTGAGTCATCAGGTTGAGGGTGTTTTTATCCTGATCTGAAAGACGCTCCATTTTACCGAGCGCTTTCTCCAGTTCAGTTTTACGTATGCTTTCGGCCTGATTTCGTATTTCCACAATCGTCGGAACCGCGTCGAGTGAAACCACCCAGTTGTTAAACTTGGTCACTTCTTTCTGGATGAGCTCCATTGCGGTTTCCGCTTCCTTTTCCCTCTCTTTGACATTGGCACTCACCACGCTTTGCAGATCGTCTATGTCGTACAAATAAACGTTCTCCAGATCGTTGACTTCCG
>CAYPQH010000005.1:0-34397 GCA_964412825.1 uncultured Nitrospinaceae bacterium
GCGGGGCATGAAGGCAAAGGTCGAATATCACATGCTCGCAATGACGGTCAAATGATCTCCCAAAAAATTTCTTGATCTTCCTCACCAGTGGCTATCTGTGATTTCGACCGATCTCTTTTAGAGGTCCCCGTCAATTAAACTGTTTGTATGCGGCACGAAAAGGATAAATCACCCTTATTTTAGGTTGTTCGGTTTTCAGATAACGGAACCAGGGTTGCACGACAAAACCGATTTTTGCAATCCCGGAATTAAATTTTTTGAAATCTTTTGGGTGATTGCGAATCGCTCCCAGCTCTATTACCAACGGAGTTCCGTCCGGGAGTGAAAATTTCTTTTCCGCAGTAGCGGCTAAATCAATTTTGACAGAACCGTTGCCTCCCTCTGTCACCACCAATTTTCCCTGGGCAATGGGCCTGGCCCCCTTCCCTTCCGCAAATAAACGCCAGATATATTTTGAATCATAGCCTCGTGCGTGCGCCACTCCGATCACCGGGTCAAGAAACTGAAGGATATCGCGTCCGTTTTCCCGAAAAAAAAGGATGTTCGCCAAAGGCCATTTGACGAGACTCTTTTCGAAGATACTTCCGCTCACACGAACACAGCGCTCCTGCTTTAAAAAATTTTCCACAGGAATGCGGTTTTCACGAACCAGGAGTTTACGAAACTCCAAAGCCTTTGGGTCCAAAAAATAACAACTGGCAAATGCCAATTGATGATCTCTATCTTGGTCGGAGGGTCCCGACTCGATGGCATCCTCAAGGCGACGAATCATCTCGGATTCAAGTTTGGGATGATAGCCACGGCTCACTTCGATAATAATACCGGTCGCCCCGGACCAATCATTTTTTGCCATCGCGGCCTCAAAGTCGGCGAGGATTTTATCATGATAACTTTGGTTTTTATCTCCAGAGGAAAAATATTCCTTACCGCCAAATACTTTCTCTTTAAGAAAATTGTAGCGTGCGGGATGGCTGTACTGAAAATATGGATAATGAATATAAGCGGCGACCGAGTTGGCAAAGTCTTCCTGCATATTTTGCCGTGAATAGGTGGGTAAATGGCGAATCGAAATGGGCGCGTAATTATCCACTTCTGCGGTATTCAAAAAGGTATAACGAAAATCGCTATTCGATTTGCCGTCTAAAGATGGAATATTAAGAAGGCGAAATTTTGTCAGCGCCGACCACTCATCGGAAAAGCTGATGAACCCATGCGTCATATCAAATAAATGAGCCATCTCATGGTGAACGATGTTTTTAAAATTCGTTTCATCTTCATAAAACAGTGGATTATAAAATTCCGCCCGTGGGTCCTGATCTCCTACAAAAACTTTATAGGATTTTGTTTGTTGCTCGTAAACGGCATTAAAAGCCGGCAAGACAGCGCCGGGGATTTCATCGGCAGGAATTTTACCGGAGCCGACCATGAGAGCCTCCAAGCGGTAAAGCCCTTTAACCCCCGGCATTCGATAAAAAGTAGGGGGCAGTTCTAAAAACGCTGCATGCATTCGTTCTATCTCGCCCTTGTGCCAGGCTTGCCCAAACTCCACCAGTTCGTAACCAAAATCCGACTTGAATTTATCCATCAATTTTTGTACTTCCTGACCGTAATCTCCAGGGTATTCATAAAATTTATTTTTACGGGATTTCTCTTTAGGTTCGGATGCCTGATCTGTATAGTGAAATTGAAATCCGCACAAAACTGAAGTCAAAAACAATAGGCCGGTCACGATTAAAATTTTTTTCATTAGGCAATGCCTCTAAAATCGGAAAAAGTGGTTTCATTCAGACTATCAAACGGTCGGATCAAAAGCCAATGGTTGTGTTTCCCTCCCGGATTAAAAAAATTTAATCCAGGTCGCCCCTTTTTTTATTGATGAATTTTTGCAACTTTGGCCCAATATACTCATCTTAAACAGATAAATTTCACTCAAAGAAAAAGGAGATTGTATAAATGGCGCAGTTACCTGGAATTGACGAAAAATTGATCAAGTTAAACCCCGATTGGACGGTGGAAAATGCCGGTTCCACTCCTCTGGAAAAAGAAGTTTCTGTTAATGATTTCAAAGGAAAGCGTCTGGTTGTGACTTTACCCGGAGCGGGTGGGTTTTGTAACAAAGAACTGGACCTGATTAAAGAAAATATGGGCAAGTTCAAGGAAGCGGGAGCCGATGAGGTCGTTATTGTGGTGGGCACAGATGTTCTGAGCAACGCGGGACATGGATTGCCAAATCTCCTGCAAGACCCCGATCAGGCGTTCGCTAAGGCCAATAAATTGAATCTGGAAGGAGTGCGTAGCCGGTATCTGAATCGATCTGCCATTGCCGTTGACGCAAGCGGAAACCAGGTTGGCCGCGAAGATGCGGAATTGCTCGCCTGCCGGACGATTAATGGTTTAGTGGATGTTGCTAAAAAGGCATTTTCCTAAGAGCTTTTGAAAACCCATACACCTCTAAAGCCCTCTGCCCTTTGCGGCGGAGATTCGCTTCTTTCTGACGTTTCACAATGAGAGGCAAGATGATTATTCACGCTTCTTTTTGATGGGAAATAAGGGTTCTCTTCATTTTTATATAAAAAAACCCAGGAACCTTTTGGTTCCTGGGCATAAAATTCGTCTTGAGGGTTTTCAGGTTTAACCTTTGTGACGCCCCCACGCAATATTTCCATCTGCGGCATCGGGTCCGGTATCTTCTTCAGAAAACGCAGGAGTGTTTAGCATGGGAACCGCCTTCGCCATTGATTCTGGCTCACTTGCACTTCCCAACAAACCGCTTCTGGTGGGACCGTCGATTTGCCCATTTGCCGTTAACCCCGCGCTTTCTTGAAACTTCATGACCGCCGCTTTGGTTTTTGATCCCCATATTCCATCAATCGAACCGGGATCAAACCCTTTTTCAGTCAGCGCTTCTTGAACCATCCTTGTCATGCTATCGGCAAACGAATTAGAAATACCGCCTTGGAAAAACAGCGCAATAAACACTAAACCAATTACGAACCCGGAAGCTTTGGATTTTAAAAACATGGAAACTTTCATTTCTCCTCCTTGAATTGAGATTTATTCTTTAAAATAAAAAGGGCATCCAAATTGGATGTAAAATTTTAAGGGATTGTAATCTATACCATATATTCATATTCAGATGCCAGTACATTTTTCATAAGAATACAGGTTTGACATCCCCCCTCAAGGTCACCCTTTCTGGAGCAGATTTTATTCGCTGGAAGATGATTTTGGAAAAAAAACCACGAAGGGTTTTTCCATAAAGCCGAGAGAATAATTTTCTTTCAGCAAGGTCAGAAAGTCCGGCGGAAAATGGACTCCCCCATAGAACTTTTTGGCTCCGAGAACAAAGTGATTTTCCATAGCGCTTTGTATTTCGGATTCAGGAACGCCTGAAAAATCCATAAGAATCACCGACTGAAAGAATTTATTTTCCATCTTTTGGCTAAAATCTCTTAAAATCTCCGGGCGGGTCAAGGACAAACGCCTTAAAGCAAAAGCATCTAAAAGCACAGGTCTTTGGTTCATTAATATGGGAACCAGTGGGTTTTCACTCAAAATATATTCGGGATCTTTCCCCAACCCCGCAATGACCCGTTCCACAGTTTGGCGAGTGGGTTTTCCTCCCCCGGCTTCCATAAACTTTTTGATGGAGATCGTTCCAGGCAACCAGGTGAATATCAGCCCGGCTGTCAACAAAAGGAACAAACTATTCCAGATTCTGGGAGTACAGGCATGCTTGTGAAATTGAATGCCCAACACCAAAATGCAAGCCACGATCAGGTCCAGCATGTGGTTGTAATCCGTGCCGGGGGATGTGAGAATGAACAGGGTGAATCCCATGACAATGAAAAAATAAAACTTTGGGAATGATTCACGCAAAGGAGTCTGGTCTCTAAAAACAAAATATAATGTAAAACCAAACAGCAGAAGAAAAAAAGGATCGCGCCCCAATTGCATCAAGAACCATAACGGAAATTTAAAAAAATAATCCCAATGGACGGGCCCTTGCCCAAAGGACATGAAGGAGGATAGTATCCTCCCATCGCTCACCTCGTAAGAAACCCAAAGGGCTCCTAATATCAAACATCCCGTTCCGGTTATCAATTGAAACATGGTTCGCGATCTTTGATGCATCCAGAGAAAAATACAAACCGCCGTCAACCCCATCAGGGAACTGAATTTAGTCAAAAATGACCCGGCAAAACCAAGTGCGCTCAAAATGAGAAAAAAAGAGGAATCTTTTTTCAGGAGCTTGAGAGCAAAAACAATTCCAAAAACATTGAGGGCGCAGGAAAGAAATTCCCCCATGATTTCCAAAGTTAATAATTGATAAGTAATGCAGACGGTTGTCAGAATGGAAAATGCGGTGGACAAAAATACTTGCAACTTCAACTGGCGAAACAAAAAATAGATCCCCAGGTTCAATGAAACTGCAGAAACCAGAACCAAAGAAAACCCTGTGAGGACAGGATCGTTGAAAATTCGGATCAATATTCCGTGCAGGGTAAAAAATAAAAATAAGTAACGCGTTCCCCCGTATCCAAAATCATCAAACACGGGCCGGTAAAAAATTCCCCTGGAAAAATCATATGCCAAAGCGGTCCAAACCCCGCCCGTGGCCCCCATCGGGATAGCGTCCGGGTGATACCAGACTAAAAGAAAAATTAAATTGAGAAAACTGAACGTTGCCGCAATGCCCAATAAATATCTGGAATATTGAAAGGGTCCGTGACGCTCCGAGCTGAATATGGATTGAAGGCTGAATTTCATATTGGACAAACTTGTTCCATTATGGACTCGTTGTGTAAATGCAGTTTTTCTGATTGATCAAAATTATGAAGGTTGTAATTATAGTATAAACATGATTTATGAACCACTGGGTAATCGAGGAGGCTATTTTCACGTCTTTGCTTATCATTTATCAATTAAAATCAGAGGACTGAGCAAATAAATGGCGCCCTGGATAGAAAATATATCTTCAAAAATAAAAACCCGATGTTTGCTTTACGCCTGGATGCTGGGGTTTTACCTGCCGCCAGATCGAAAAGTTCTTGAGGAGACCATTCTTCCCTATTATGCAAAGAAGTTTGACGGAGGCCGGATTCTATTTGTGGGCGTGAGAGCCTACGTTTTTCACTATAAACGAATATTTCAAAATTGCGAATACATCACGATTGACAACAGACCTTCCAGCCGTTTATTTGGAGCCGAAAACCACCGGGTGGGCCGAATCGAAAACCTGGGAGATTATTTTGCGCCTGAATATTTTGACCTGATAGTTATGAACGGGGTAATCGGATGGGGACTCAATGACGAACGCTTAATAAATCAAGGACTGGAAGTTTGTTTTGAACGCTTGAAACCGGGGGGAGAACTTTTGCTGGGAATCAATGAAGAATTGCCTGCGGTTCCGGAAATTTCCGCGATAAAATCTTTAGACCTGTTTGATTCGACCAACTTCCCCCCTCTGGCTGTGCATTGCCATAAAGTCCAGACTCCCTTCGACGAAAAGAGTCACAGTTATTTTTTCTTCAAAAAACCTGTTAAACGCTAAAAGTTTCAGTCCCTTCTCCGTTGTTAAAAATTAAACTATGATAAAATAAAGTATTGAAATACTTCATCACCATTACCATTGAGGGAGATGATGAGTTTACCAAACTAACCGCCGAAATGTCTTCCGCAACCTCGGACTGACGAGTGACAAGAAATTCCCGTGCACAAAACCGCCCTGCCAGAAAAAAAATTTCGTGGAAGCGCGGGTTTTTAATCTTTTTTAATACTCAGTAATGAAAACCATCCATCGATACCTGTTTATAGAATTGTTAAAAATATTCTCCATTAGTGTCGTCTTCCTGACGACCATTTTTTTGCTTGAACAAATGCTGTACATGTCGCAGATGATCGCCAACCGGGGAATGACTTTTTTGGAAGGTTTGAAATTGATGGCTTTCACCTGTCCGGTATTCCTGACGATCAGCTTGCCGTTCAGCGTGTTGGTGGCCTCAGTTGCTTTGTTCAACCAGGTCTGCGGGGATAATGAATACGTCGCGATGAAAACAAGCGGCTGGAGTTTTTTTTTCTTGCTGCGACCGGTCATCCTTTTTTCCGTTATAGTTTATCTGGCAACCAATTTTGTTGTATTTTACGCCACCCCCTGGGGAACGCACTCCTTTAGAGAAACGATTTTCAATATTGTTAAAAACCGGGCTCACATTGACATCAAACCTAAAACCTTCAATAGAGATTTCCAAAACCTTGTCTTGTATGCAAACGATAAAAAAGCCGGCAATATATTGATCGACGTTTTTGTTTCAGATAAATCCAAAGAAGGCGATTCAACAATTATTTTAGCTAAACAGGGAATCATTATTGCCGATCCTAAAACATTCAAAATTAAACTTCAATTTCAGGATGGGACCGTCCACGATGTGACAAAGGATGGGAAAAGTTACAATATTCTCGACTTTGACCGGTACGAACGATATCTGGAAATCCCGGATGTTGAAAGGTTGAAAAAAAAACTCACCGTAAGACATAAGGACATTTCTTACGGGGAATTAGTAAAAAAAATCGCGAACGATAAAGCAGAAGGAAAAAACACGGACCGCGATGAGGTTCGGCTCAGTAAGAAATTTTCCATTCCGTTCGCCTGTCTGATTTTTGGGGTGCTGGGGGCAACTCTGGGAGTCAAATCAAATCGTTCAGGAAAGTCCGGCGGGATGATCGTCAGCATCTTCGTCGTGGCGCTGTATTATATCACCATGATATTTTCCCAAAATCTGGGGGCTCACGGTTTGATAAACCCCATTTTCTCCATGTGGATACCCAATATCTGGGTGTCTGTCCTGGCACTTTACATGGTCTGGAAAACGGTCCGTGAAACCCCATTCACATTTTTTACCAATTGTGAGAATTTATTCATAGGTGGGTACGAGTTTTTCCGAAGTTATTATAAACGGTTTACTTCAAGAAAAAAGCGTCCAAAGGCATCGCTTCCTTTTAAAAATATTGGATAAAAATTGACTGCCATTCGGATCTGGCCTCACCTTGCGCCCTATTCCATCCCTGGGTTCAATTTTTCTGCATTTCTTCTTCCTCTGCGTTTCCTTTTTTTTTCAAAGAAATTTGTTTCTTTAGTTCGTGACGGGCAAGTACAGCAAAAAGAAAAGCGTCATAACTTTCTCTGAGTTCGTTAAAATCGTGATCCAGCCAGCTCGGAATTGATAATAAGTGGGGAATCCCGTACAGAGAAAAGTTAAAGAGCATTAAAACCCCGATCCACAGAGGCGGTACGGGCAGTCCCCTCCTGGAAATTTCCCTGCCGGCCCGCAAAGAATACCGGTTTACCAAAGGCAGAATCAGGCAAAAGGAAAACCAGAATGAGAAAAACCAGGTATCGACGTCCATCAATATAGATAGGATCGGCCTTTCCTCGTTTTCCAGAGGATTTCCCTGACGATATCTCATGTCATTAAATATATTGAAATTGTGAAAATTTATCTCTCTTTGGCTGTTCTTTTCCTGAAAAAATACGGGCGATGGTACTTGAAATATCCTTTGCCCCCAACTGATTTCCTCACCACAACCGATAAAAAATATTATCGCCAGAAAAAGATAAAATTTATTTTTTTTCGGACAGGGAGCATCCTTGCCCGATCGGGATGAGAATCGATAGCACAAAAAAAACAGGACGGATGCTGTTAAAAAGAAAAAAGCCCCCAGGTATTCTATCAGGCGATCTTCGCCCCTGATAGGTTCCAGTTCGTCCCATAGCGCGGCAATTAAAATATACCCACTGAGAATAAACAGGCCAATCAGGACTATTTTTAAATTATTTCCTTTTTCAAGTATAGTCCTCAAGCTTTTCAAGATTGCGCCTGAAGGTTTGTCTTTAAAGTTTTTCACACTCTTTTTTCTTTCATCAACAGTCAATTTTGATCACCAACCGGGGTTTCAATTCACCAAGCGCCAGGACCGAAAACACGAGCCGCATTACTCTCCACTATTTCCATAAAAGTTTCCTTTCATAAAATACGTTCTTTGCCAGGCCCTTGATAAAAATTGAAGGTAAAACTTCCCTGCCAAAAAATTTAATCTGAAGAACCTTTTGCCCAAGCAGAAAATACCACACATGCTTTTCCTTTAGGGTGTTTACATTCCTGCTCGGTGGAACGAGGCTCAATGACCGCAAAGCGAGTTTCACCGGATTGCAAATAATCCACCGCAATAAATCCTCCTGTTTTTCTGTTGGTGTGAGAAAAAAGCATCCCCTCACCCTGCCCCACCCTCGTCGCCCCCAAAGCCGACCCGGCACCACTGACCAGATGAAACATGCCCTTCCCGCCTTTGATGATCTGCAGACTGTGGTCGTGTCCTGCCGCGTAGATCAATGGAGTTGTTATTTTTTCATAAGCCCTCTCAATAGCCTTCTCGATTTTCACTCGCATATTTTTGTAAACGGGGTTGTGCAAATCCTGACGGCCTGCAAAAACAGATTTTCGGATCATTTGTCGAGCAAGATGGATGGGACGGACCAGATCTCCCAGAGAATAATACCCTCCGTGGGTTCCATAGGATTTCAGGGGATGATGCGCCACCAGTAGGATGTGACGTTGTTTACTCGATTCCTCTTTAATGGTTTTTTCAAGGGAAGCAATGACTCCCGTTTCAGTCACTTGTTTGCATTCAGAAACATTGTCACCCGCAACCGGTTTTTTGTATTCATGGAGCCACCATTGCGTGTCGAGCGCAATCAGCGCGACCTCCACCTTTGCTCCCAACAAAGGAACCGTGACAGGACCGGGGCAACCATTTTTGGGAACCAGATCAACATTCGCCTTTTTCGTTTTTCGCCAATTGGTTAAATGTTTTCTCAGGTTATTGACCCGTTTCCAGCCTTTTCGGCCTCCATTATCCCAATCATGATTGCCCGGAACAAAAAGCCCCCTCGCACCGCTTCTTTTCAACACTCCGATCTGCGCGTCGATCCTTTGTTCTGCACAGGCCCGGCTTTCGCAGGCTTTGTCGATACCGAAAAAGTTCTGGTCCTCATCGGGTAATCCTGCATCATAAATATTATCCCCCAAAAAAACGATGGCCGTACGATCTGGAGCCAATTCCGCAAAATATTCAAGCGTCTTCAAAAGAGGAGACGGCGCGGGACTTTTGTTGTCATTTACAACGAGAGCACCCGCATCCCCAACCAGAAGAACCCTGTAGCCTACCTCGCCCTTTTCAAGGGGTGCCTGCAAACACGGTTCGTCTTGACAATACACGTGGGAGTCATCAGAGGGAGAACCACTGCAGGAAGCGATGGCGATCAGCGTTGAGGATACTGCAATATTTACGATTTTAGTTATAATAGGAAACAATTTTTCTCGATTAGGAAAATAACCATTATTTCATAAAAAAATCTGAATATAAGGTAGAATCTTAGGGAGCGCAAGCTTGAGACTCTAATCACAAATTAATTTCTTACGAATCATTATGTTGAAAGTTTGCTTCACCGTCGATGTGGAACCGGACTGCTTGCCCTATATGAACACGTTCCGGGGAATGGAGGAAGGAACCGACTCGCTTCTTCAGGTTTTGGATGAAGAGAATGTTCCCGCCACTTTTTTCACCACCGGGCAGATCGCGGAAATGTTCCCTGAAAAGGTGGAAAAAATTGTTTCATCGGGGCATGAGCTGGGAAGCCATGGGTTTTCTCATACGGATTTCACAACGCTCGATAAAACCAGTGCGGCGGAAGATATTGCGAAGTCTACCAAAACCCTTCGGCAATTTTCCCCGGTGACTTCCTTCAGGGCGCCTTATCTTAAATTCCCGGATGCCTATCTGGGATTACTCGAAAATGACGGTTTTCTTCTGGATTCTTCCCAGGCCAAATACAAACTTGCCTATTATCAAAAATCAATTTCCACTTCACTCAAGCGGATTCCCGTATCCATGAGTTCCTCGCACCTTCGCTTCCCTCAATGGATATGCAAGCCTTATCTGAATTTTCTGTCGAGTCCCGTCGTGTTGTACGTCCATCCCTGGGAATTCGTCGATTTGAGGAATACAAAACTACGGTTTGACTGTAGATTTAAAACCGGGCAAATCGCCCTCGATTGCCTCCGTTCCGCTCTCAGGCATTTTAAACAAAAAAATGCTCAATTTCTGAAAATGAAAGATGTGGATTCCGACAAAACCCAGACCGCCGGAGAAGAAAAATACTCTTAAAAAAGCACCACTCTGAACAACTTCTACCCCATCCATGACCTCGGCTTTACATTCTAAAAATAAAAGGTTGCTATACATCCTGGCCTGGACTGTAGCGTCGGTGTGCATATATTTCGCAGTCCAAAAACTTCAATGGAATTCCGTTTGGGAGGAATTAAAAAATGCCAGCGTTTTTTGGGTGTCTTTGGCGGTTGCCGGTAATTTTTGCATCCTGATTTTCGGGACCCTGCAATGGCTCAACTTTCTTCCCAAAAATTATCATGTGGGATTTCCGAGAATGCTGGAGGTCAACGCGCTTGTGGCCATGACGAGCAACACCGTGCCTTTTTTAGCCGGTCACGCGCTTGCGGTTGTTCTTCTGGCCAAGCGGGAAAAGGTGGGGCATGCCGTCGCTTTATCGGTGATCGCGTTGGACCAGTTAGCCGAGGGATTCGCCAAGCTCTCGCTTTTCCTTTTGGTCGCCGTTCTCACCCCGGTTCCCGACTGGATGCGGCAGGGTATTCTGCTCGCGTTGTCGGCCATTCTTTTACTTTTCGGGGTGCTATTTTTTTTCGCGTTTCGACATCGGCATTTTAAAGTTTTCATGGGAAAAAAGTCCCATCCCCGCTGGTATAAAGTCTGGCATTTTGTTTCCCGCTGGGCTCATCATCTGGAAGCTCTGAGAAGCGTCCGGATTTTTTCCGTGGGTATGGGAACGGCTCTGGCAATGAAAGGTGCTGAAGTTTTCGCGATATGGGCGATTCAAAAAAGCCTTGGCGTGGATTTGCCGCTATGGACCATTTTTTTGGTCCTCGCCTCAGTAAGTCTGGTGACCATGGTTCCTGTGTCTCCCGGCAACCTGGGAGTTTACGAAGCTGCCGTTTTTTTTGTTTATCAATACCTGGGGTTGCCCGCTGAACAAGCGTTGGGGTTGGCTATCCTGCAACACGTTTGCCTTCTGATCCCCAGTATCGGGACGGGATACCTCATCCTGATATATCGAAATTTTTATCCCATTCGCCCCCATCAGGCCAAAGAAGAAATTTCACAGGCGGAATAATCTACCCGGTCGAATCACGTCTCATCCTTATCGCCTTTTGATACACTGCTTCGTGCAGTTTTATAACCTCTTTCCAGTCAAAAGGAGGCTCTGTCTCCCGATTGTTACGGGCGATGGATTCTCTAAGTTCAGGCTCTAGAATCAAACGAACCAGGTGGTCCTCCATTTCCTGATCGGTCTGCGCCAAAAACCCCTCCTTGCCAGACCGGATGAACCCTTTGACCCCCCCATGAATTTTCGCCACAACAGGCAACCCCGCGCAACGGGCCTCAAGAGCGGCAATACCGAAGGATTCCCATCGCGTGGGTTGAACATAAATATCCGTTCTGGAAAATAATTTTCGTATCTCATCACGGCTACGGTATCCGGGAAGTTCTACAATATGTTCCAATCCTAAACGTTTGATCTGTTTTTCCAGGGCAGTCCGTTTGGGTCCTTCGCCAATGATCTTTACTTTTATGCGGATGTTTTCCGGCAGACGCTTAATGACATTTGGCAGTAATCCCACCAAAGCCTTGCCCCGTTTTTTGCGGAACAATCGCATGACAGAAACAATCCACACTTCCTGCCGGTCTCTTTCAACGGGAGTCCCTTTCCATTCGCACACATTCAACGCATTGGGCAATACGATAGCAGTCTGATTTTTTACCAGGGAGGCAACGTCTCTAACGACCACCTCGCTCACACCGGAAAATAAAACCGGCCAACGGGACCATTTAAACACCCCGTCCAATAAAGCCAGCCCCCAACGATACGGACCTATGATGGAATCCCAGGTGATGACTGCGGGAATCCCAAGCTTCTGGCTCAAATAAAGGCTTCCATAGGAAGTGGGAGAAATAATATTGCAGTGGCAATGAACAATATCGAAGGCTTCTTTTTTTAATATGGATTCAATTTTTCTAAACGCGCTTCGAGTATAAACACAACGAGCATAGGGCAATAAGGGAACGTTTAATCGGTGGATGCGAAATTTTTCACCCTTCTCACTGCCCGGAATCGGGGTGATCACATGAACCTCGTGGCCCGCTTGAGAGAGTCGATCAGCTAAATCCTGCATGTGCATCTCTGTCCCGCCCATTTGCGGCAAAAACCAGTCGCAGATCAAGGCTATCTTAAGCTTATGGGAAAGAACCGAATCCGTCATCGTCTTGAAATTTCATGTTCACGAAAGATAAAAGCCTCGTGACAAAGTTTTTAATAAACGTCCGTTTGGAAAGAACGGGCGGAACTCCCACACCAAAACCCATCAAAGGGCCAGCCAAGCCCACGGGAATTAAACCGGGTACAACCTTGTACACGAACTGCTGTGGATGGTATTATGGGAATTGCTTTGAAATCAATGCAAATTTGGCAGGTCACTGAAATAGTTCCTAAATTTTTTCGACAAATCATTTTCTCTTTAAAATTACCTGAACAGGAGCCACAGTTGACAATTCATCGGTATGGCATCTTCTTGGCCATTTCCATATTAACGATTTTTCCTGGTTTCTCCTTATTAACCGGTTCTTTGGCTCTCGCGACCCACTCAGAGCAAATGGAAAGTATCGATGAAGGCCGTTGGGTATTCATAAATGGTGAAGGCGTCATCGACGCTCCTCTCAGCATTGTGGAGGATCATTTCAGGGATGTCCAAAAATCAGACTCCATGATTCCAGGGCTTAAAATAAAAAAAATATTAAAACAAATTTCCACTAGTGAACGCATCGATTACGATCATTATGGATTGCCCTGGCCTTTTAAAGATCGGTACACGATTTACCGTGCCAAGGCAAAATACGTCGCCGAACGAGAAATCCTCATAACTCTGAACTCTATCGATAACTACCCTTTCGAGGACAATAAAAAAGTTTCGGCCCGAATAAAAGAAAGCAGTTTTCTGTTAAAATCCCTGCCGGAAGATGAAACGAAAACCAGGGTCACTATAAAGTTGAAACTGAACCCCGGCGGATTTTTGCCAATCTGGCTCATCAATTTAAACGCCAACAATTGGTCGAAAGATTTTTTTAGAAATTTACGGAAAAATATCAGAAAAGAAATGGCCCAACAAAAAATTTCTGAGACAAACTGGACCCGAAGCTTGAATACAAGCCCATCCTCCAGTTTTTAAGAACGTTTCCAGAAACGCATATTGCCCCTTCAGGCTTAACGATTTATTTGCAGGCAACCCATAGCAATGGAAAATCCGGATTTCATTCATGTCACTTATCCCCAACCCCACCTTGGGCGCAGGAAGGAAATTTTAAAAAAGTATCCAGAGGTCAAAAAACTTTTCGGGCCCACTCCTTCGACGGCAATATGGACCCTTGGAATTGTAGTGTTGCAGTTTTCAATCGCCATTGCCTTACAGAATACCGCATGGTGGCTTGTTCTTCTGACGGCCTGGGGGATTGGCGCGTTTTGCGAGCACGCTTTATTCGTCATCATCCACGAATGTTCGCACAATCTGGCTTTCAAGCGCGTTTCCTGGAACAAGGCCCTTGGGGTCATCGCCAATATTCCGGGATTTTTTCCCGCCGCCATCGGCTTTCGCAATTACCATTTACTGCATCATCGGGATCTTGCGGAACCCGGTTGGGACGCCGACATTCCAGGACCCAAGGAAGCTGACTGGGTGGGAAACAGCGCCTTCCGCAAAGCGCTCAGTTTATTTTTCTTCTTCGCGATTCAGGGAATCCTCCGACCCGCCCGTTTAAAAAAAATTAACCTGCTGGAATCCTGGGGACTGATCAACGGAATTTCTTCCATAGGCGCAGGCCTATTGATCCTCTATCTGTTTGGAGCGTCGTCCTTCTGGTATCTGGTTCTATCCTGCATTTTTGCGATTGGCCTCCACCCTCTTGGCGGTCGGTGGATTCAGGAGCATTATCTTTTCAAACCGGGGCAGGAAACCTACTCTTACTATGGCCCCCTAAACAAATTGTGCTTTAACATGGGGTATCACAATGAGCATCACGACTTTATGGGAATCCCCTGGTCGCGGCTTCCCAAAGTACGGAAAATGGCCCCGGAATTTTATGACAACCTTTTTTATCACACCTCCTGGATCAAGGTTCTTGTCCAATTTATCTTTGATCCCAACTTTACCTTTTTCAGCCGCATCGTTCGCCCCGACCACGAAGAAAAGACCTCGAAAAAAATGACGACGCGGGAAACCGATGAAATCAGCGAGGGAGTCATGAATTCGGTTCGGGAAGACCCTGCAACAATACCTGTCAGCCCGGCCAATTCAGAATGATTTTTCCGGTGGACTCCCTCATCTCCAGAAACTCATGCGCCTCGGCGATCTGATCTGCCGGGAAGACTCCGCCCACCTTCGGACTCAGCTCTCCTTTTTCGGTCAAACCCACCACAGCTTGCATGCAACGTTGCAAAACTTCGGGCCGGCCTTCCGCGATACGAAGCATATTGACTCCGAGGACGCTTTTGGAATTGGAGATCAGCGCAAGGCTGTGAAAAATCCCAAACCCCAGCACGGTCCGCAAAATACGAGGGAAATTCAGGCGATGTCCCGTCATTCCCGCCACGCCGCAAACCACGATCCTGCCGCCGGAACCTAAGAGGTTGTATCCTTTGCGGAAAGTTTTACCGCCGATAGAATCAAACACAACATCCAATCCCCGGTGGCCCGAGACTTTTTGGACCACCTTCGCAAAGTCTTCTTGCCGATAATTTATGCGATGATCGACGCCCAGACTTTTGAGGTAATCGAGTTTGGCTTCGGAACCTACGGTTGCAAAAACAACGCAACCCCGACGTTTGGCGATTTGCACAAGAGCCGTCCCGACTCCGCCCGCACCTGCCTGAATGAGAACGTGGTCTCCCGCCTTGAGGCGAACCATTTCCTCCGCCGCGTACCAGGCCGTGCAATACTGGGTGGCGAGCGCCGCCGCGACACCGGCAGGCATCTCTTCGGGGATTTTCACGTTTGTGGTCCAATGGGCCACGATTGTGTCGGCGTACCCTCCAAATCGAGTGAACGCCAGCACCCGGTCGCCTGCATTCAATGCCTCAACCCCAGCCCCCACTCCTGCTATCCGGCCCACCACCTCATAACCCAGAACGCAAGGTTTCCCGGGCGCATCGGGATAAAGCCCGCGCCGTGCCAGAACATCCGCGAAGTTTAGCCCGGAGGCTTCCACTGTGATCAAGACTTCGCCGTCACCTGGCACAGGGTCTTTTGCCTCGCGCATTTCAAACGCAGTTTTCGAGTCACCGTTACGAACCAGATAGATGGATTTCATTTTTTTATGATATTGTAGCCGGAATTATTTTTAATGAATTTTTAATGCTAGGCATTTAAAGTGCGCGTTCACAACCTCTAAGGATTTCTGAATGCCGGAAACAGATCAAGTTCAAGACCCTGCCATGCCAGCCGATTCAACACTATTCACCTTGTATGAGCAATGGTTGATCTGGTGGAAAAATCGCTCCCTAAAGCAAAAAATTTTACCGCTGGTTTTTTTGGCAGGTTTCTGGGGGCTCCACATAAGCATGGGCGGTTTTCGGACAGACCACCTCGTGGTCATTTTCCTTGCACTCGCTTATTATGGAGGACCTCGCACGCAAAACCTTTTCTGTTTCTTCCTCCCTTTTACTCTGTATCTGACCCTGTATGACAGTCAGGGCTATTACGCGGAATGGCTACGCGGGGATGTCCGGGTTGCGGAGCCTTATCAGTTCGACATGACGTTTTTTGGCATTGAAACTTCCGAGGGAAGGCTCCTGCCCAGCCAATGGTTACAAAACCACACCTACCCGGCTTTGGATGTCATCACAGGCCTGTCCTATATAATTTTCATTCCCGTATTTTTGGCGGTGGGCCTTTATTTTCGGTTCGGATTGGCAAAAATGAAGAACAACCGCCTGAGTCCTGAACGCATCCGAATAAAGACCCATGCTTTAATGTGGGGCATGTTCTGGTTGAACATCATCTGCTGTTCCACTTATTACTGGTATCCCGCCGCCCCGCCCTGGTATGTGGATATTTATGGTTTGGGTCCCGCGCAATTGGACGCGGCCCCCAGCGCGGCGGGGGCCCTGAGATTTGACGCTATTTTAGGCGTTAATTTATTTGCCGATCTTTACGCGAAGTGCCCGAATATTTTTGGCGCCATACCCTCTCTCCACGTGGCCTTTCCTTTGCTCTCCGTGTACTTCGCTTTTAAGTTAACATCGCTTCGCGTTTTCTGTCTGGGTTTTTACCTGCTGATCTCCTTTTCCGCCGTTTATCTCAACCATCACTACATATTAGATATTCTTTGGGGCTCTGCCTATGCCCTGCTTGTGGCGTGGGCGATGGACAGGTATTACTGTGTCCAGAAATGACCGCGCCCACTGCAACCCTCCGGGGTTTCCGGTTTTTATGAACCCAAAAAATTGCATCACAAAACTTCATTGATGACAAGTAGTTACAACGCCTTTTATCAAGTGACTTTTTACCGGTGAATAGTATAATGGCCCCCTGCTGACACCAAGAACCCAATATTATTTCACTTGGAAGAAATTACCATTGACTGCCATCTCCCCTAAAACAATTGATCGCGTTCTGGTCGTCCTGCCCACTTACAACGAAGCCGATTCCTTGGTAAAAGTGATGGACGCGATACTAAAATTACCTGAGGATCTGGATATCCTCGTGGTGGATGATTCCTCGCCCGACGGCACCGCCGATCTGGTAAAAAATCATGCGGCTTTTGACAAACAGATTTTTCTGTTACTGCGGCCCAGCAAGCAGGGGCTTGCCACAGCTTACAAGGAAGGGTTCCAATGGGGGTTGAAGCAGGGATATGACGTGTGCATGGAAATGGACAGCGACCTTTCCCATGATCCTAAAGATATTTCCCGTTTACGGCAAACCATCGTGGAGGGAGCCGACATCGCCATTGGCTCACGCTATTTAACTGGCATCAGCGTCATCAACTGGCCGCTCAGGCGATTGATGGTCAGCATCGGTGCCGGAATCTATACGCGATGGATATCCGGCCTGCCGCTCACCGACCCCACAGGAGGGTTCAAAGCGATCCACCGAAATGTAATCGAAAGCCTCGACTGGACAAAGATAAAAAGCGACGGCTATGGGTTTCAAATCGAAGTGAGCTTTTTTGCTCATAAAAAAGGCTTCATCCTGAAAGAGATCCCCATCATATTTACCGAGCGACGCGATGGGGAATCCAAATTTTCTCTGTCGATCGCGGTCGAGGCTGCCATTCGAGTCCTGCAACTTGGAATATTCGAACGCTTCCAAAAATCCAAAAAGGCTTCCCCAACTTCCTTCGCCAGAGACCTGTACGAAACCGGGAAAACCCAGCACCACGGTGAAGAGAAGACAGGCTGACCCCGCTACGCGGGGGAGAAAATTCCGTACGGATAAAAAATCCAGCGCTTGTGATATCCCTCCATTGCCTTCATGCCTTGGGAAAGTAATGCAACAGAACACAGTCAACCTATGAATCCATCGCGTGCTAATACCGGGTCCCGCGACACACGGGCCAGCCATCAGAACCGCTGGTGGAATTCAAAAACCGTCCTCTTGGCTTTGGCCCTGCATGTATTTCTTTTTCTGGGCCTGTTCCAGTTGAGTTACCCGCCCGATGAGTGGAAACGTATCGAAACAGCCTATTTGGAACAATCCATTGGAGACGCGGCCAACCTCATCAAGCGGGAGCATGGGCTTTTCGGATTTGTGGTCTGGTACTACAACACCCACGGTGAAGCGGAGTTGTATTACCGTTATGCCAAACTGACTTTGTTCGGGGATGCCGAGCACTGGACAAAAAACACGAACCTGAAAATCGAAAATGAACGCCCCTGGCCTTATCGCGATATCCCCATCGAATACCAACCTGGAGCTTTGCTGGCAATCTCACTGCCAGCATTATTTGCCGATGATTTCAAGGGATACCAATACTGGCTGGGCGGTTGGTTCGGATTCCTTCACCTGCTGAACCTTTTCATGGGCATCAAACTCATTACCGGTAGTTCTCCCACTGTTTCCCAGATGAACCGGTTGCTCTGGTGGTCTCTCGCGTTTTTAATTTTTTTAGGCGGTTTGGTCACGTCCAGGTTCGACCACATCGTGGTGACCTTTGTTTTGCTCTCCACACTGTTATTCGGCCAAGCTTTGCAAAAGGAAGGAACACGATCGTTAATGGGTTTTGTACTTTTTGGTTTCGTCACGTCGATCGGAGTGTTGACCAAGATCGTTCCGGGCCTCGTCATGATTTCAGCCACGCTGATGTTACTCGTCATGCAGAAAAAAACTCCACGCTGGGCGGCAGCTTGCGCCTCGGCAACAGGCCTGGGAGTGGGGCTCATTGTTCTCAATGCAGGGTTTTATGCCCTCTTTGGCCCCGGCTATCTGGAAAGCTTTACTTATCATATGGACCGGGGAATTCAACTGGAGTCGGTTTATGCGGGGGTCCTGCTACTGGCCAGAATGGCGGGTCTGACTATCGTGACGTATGATTATTCCTTCGGGTCTTCAAATGTGATCTCAACTTTCACCAACGAGGTCAAGCTCATTTCCCCTTTTCTATTTTTTGGAATCGTGGCTTTTCTCGGAATAAAAGTCTGGCGCGATCGCCAGCCGGAAAGCAAGGCTCCCGAACATTTTATTCACAGCCAGTTCATCATGATGACCCTGATCCTGCTCTTTGCGTTCATGCTCACCAACAAGGTCTTTTCCCCGCAATACATGATATGGGTCGGACCGTTGATGGCCGTTCTGGTTGCCGTTCACCAAAACTTGTGGAAAATTGGCATTTTGTTATTGATCGCGACTGCGATGACCCAGATACTTTACCCTCAGCTGTATATTTTTCTGGAACACTTTCATCCGGCTCTGGTCATTGTTTTGAACCTGCGCAATGCATTGCTCATCGTTATCCTGGTCCTGCTGATTCGGGAACTGCCAGGATTAATAGAGAAAAATCACTCCTCCTGATCCTTTTCTGCAAGCTGGTTCCTAACGTAAAGGATTCTTTGCACAGCCGTATAATTACCCAGAGCGGCGATAATTAAAATAGTACCTATCATAATAAAAGGGCCCACGACAGGAAGACCCGCCAATAATGAGCCCAATATTAGAAGGGCCAGACGTTCCGGCCTTTGCATCCAGCCGATCTTGCAATCGACGCCCAAACCTTCGGCTCGGGCACGCGTGTAACTGACCATGAACGAACCCGACAATGCCAGAAGAATGATCATTACCACTACGGACCCAAGCGCCGACTCCGGGTTTTCTCGGGACAGGCTGGAAAAATGCCAGGCCAGACCCAGAAAAATAAACAACTCGCTGAACCGGTCTATGGAACTGTCCAGAAAAGCCCCAAACAGGGAAATTTTACCGGTCAGTCTCGCCATTTGGCCATCCAGCACGTCGCATGTTCCTGCTAGAATCAGGATCAACCCCGCGCAAAAAAATGAACCCCCTGCATAAATCAACCCGGAGATCATACTCAGAGACAAACCCGCCAGGGACAGAGCGTTGGGGCTCACGCCCAGGCCGGAAAGAAAACGGCAGAAAGGCGCAATCGCCTGAACAAAGCCCTCCTTGATTTTTTCACTCAATATGGAAAACTCCGACATCTTCGATCGACCTCATGCACCCAACCTGAGTTTACTTTCATCCTCCAGATTTCTGCGTTGCCTGACTCCCATTGCCCGCGACAGTCAAGGGTGCGTCCTCATCCTGTTCCTCCTCGTCGTCATCGTCCTCCTGGTTTTTGATTTCCTCCAACAACCAGGGAACCATTTGATCGATGCTGGGTCCCCCCAGAAAACGCACAACCGGAACGGTGATTTGTAAATCCGTTTCGATTCGGACAATCAACTCCATGGCCATGAGTGAATCGAGACCCAAATCTGTCAGCGGGAGATCCATTTCAAGCTTGGATGGGGACAATCTTAAAACCCTTGCGATAGACTCCTTGAGATGTTCTCCAAGAATCTCGGTTCGCTCTTCAGGAGAAGCCGCCAATAGTTTGGCCCGGATGAGATCATCGCCTTCCATGTCTCCAGCGTTCTCACCCTGGACATCATCCCCCAGCACATAAGAAAACCTTGGCGGGTTGGAACCCGAACGACTGAGAGAAAGCAGTTTTTTCCAATCCACTGGAAAAATACCGGTTTGAACCGGATTTTTATGCATCATTCGACCCAGCATCAGAACCGCCTGCCGGGAAGTCAGACTCATCAACCCCTGGCTCTCCAGACTTTTGATCAAGCCTTTTTGCCTGGCCGCCACCCCCACACCAGACAAGGGACCCCAGTCGATCACCTGTCCTGAATGACCCTGAGCCCTGCGATATCGGGCCAACGACTCGAGGAAAGCATTGGCGGCCACATAGTTTGCCTGTCCCGGATTGCCCACCACATTTGCCACCGATGAGAACATGACGAAAAAATCCAACGACTTGGTTTGTTGATGCAGGTTCCAGGCTCCGTGAACTTTCGCGGCCATGACTCGTTTGAAACGCTTTGGAGTCAGATGAATCATGAGGCCGTCGTCCAGGACAACCGCACCGTGCATGATTCCCTTTAGTGACGGCATGTTGGATTCGATCTCCTGCAATATTCGGCTGACATCTTCCGCCTGAGAAACATCGCCCCGGACCACCCGAACCACTGCCCCCTGCTCCTCCATTTGGGTGATGGCCGACTGCGCTTCCTTAGAGAGTGTCTCGCTCCGGCCCATGAGCGCGAGATGCCTTGCTCCCTGCTCAACCATCCACCCGGCAATGGCCAACCCAAAACCCCCCAGGCCGCCGGTGATCAGATACGTAACATCGGCCGAAAACTTTATTGAAACATCTTCATCCTGGGAGATTTTTAAATCCGGTTCTTCCAGAGACAAAACCACTTTCCCCATATGTCTGGCCTGAGCCATAGTGCGAAAAGCGTCCACCGCATTGGATATGGGAAACACACGATTGGGAAGCGGATGCAGGTTGCCTTCCCCCATGTGGCGCATGATTTCCGTAAAAATAGCGCGAAACTCGTTGCCCAGAGATAAAAACCCCTGCTTGATGTCCACCATGGTGATGAACGAAATTCCCTTCAAAAAGGGTCGCAATCCTAATTTGTTATTTTCATAGATATCGCGTTTTCCGATTTCCAGAAAACGGCCCAGGGGCTTGAGAATTTCAATGCTTTTAAAAATAAATTTACCGGCAAGTGAATTCAAAACCAGATCCACACCTTCGCCTCCGGTCTGATCCATGATCTGTTCCGCAAAGGCAAGCGATCGGGAATCGAAAATGTGTTTCACTCCCAGATCGCGAAGGAAACCTCTTTTTTCGTCATTGCCTGCGGTGGCAAACACTTCCGCACCGGCAAGCTGGGCAATTTGCACCGCCGCCATTCCCACGCCGCCTGATGCCGCGTGGATCAAAACCCGTTCGCCCTTTTTCAGGTTGCCCGCAGAATGCAACATGTACCAGGCGGTTAAAAAAGTCACCGGGATGGTGGCGGCGTCTTCAAAACTGATCTGTTTCGGTTTGTGCGCCGTGGCAAACGCCGGAGCCATCGTGTAAGAACCGAAGCATCCGCCTCCTGAAAGAGCCGCCACTTCATCTCCAACCTGAAAGCCCTGCACGCCTTCGCCCACTCTGCTCACCACTCCCGAACACTCCAACCCCAGTGTCTCCCAAGTGTTTTTCACGCCTTCGAGCTCACCGGGAAGCAGCCCCAAGCCGATCATCACGTCTCGAAAATTAAGGCCCGCCGAACACACTCTGATTTCCAGTTCGCCCGGACCGGGCCGGGAACGCTCAAGAGACCGGAGCTTGAAATTTTCCAGAATTCCGGGCGTTCCGATGTCCATGACGAAAGACGGCACCTCTGTTTTTTCACCTCGGACAAAACCATCCGCAGAAATTTCTTTGGGCTCCGGGCGATGCAAACGACAAACAAATCGCCCATTTTGACGTAACGCAATTTCTTCTTCCTTGTCATTTTTCCACAGCTCATCAAACAACGCGCTCGCCGGGTCGGCCCCGACTTCAGGGTCGAGGTCTACAATCTTGCATTTGAAATTGGATTGCTCGGACTGGATCACCCGGCCAATTCCCCAAACCGGGCCCTGCGCCACCGAAATATTTTTTTCGTTGGGTTGCACGAGTTGAGCGCCCCGGGTGACGATGAAAAGCCTGGGCGCTTTGGACCATTTAGTATGGCTGAGTTCATTGATGAGATAAATAACGCTCATATTCCCGAGAGATTCCATTTTTTGCAAGGAGCTTAACGACAGACCCTCGGTCTCAGGCAAATCCACATTCCATAAATGAACGATCCCGCGCAGCGCAGGCCCTTGCTTTCTCACCAGATCAATCAAATCCCCCATGTCTTCCAGGGAATCCGGCCGCATTTGTATTTGCCCGCCCTCGCCTGCTGTAAACTCTTCTCCGGGAGACACAAGAAAACAATTTTCGCCCTGGCTTTTTAAGGATTCGGCCAGAGCCTGCCCCACTCCTTTACTGTCATTGAATAGCAACCAACTGCCTTTTTTATTGGGTCCGGGGTTTTTAGTTTCCTGTAAAGAATCGCCTGCGTTGACTTTGGGGCCTCTTGCGATCAGAAACGTTTGCAATGCATTGCCGCCCTTGGGCATATCAGCCCATTCAGACACATTTTGAAATCCCGCCTCTTGCAACTCCCTTGATAAAACAAAAGCCGACTCATTTTCCGCCCCGGAATCCAGTTCACAAGACCCCAGAATCAATCGCAACCAGCTGGAGGTTGAGTTCCAATCAAGTTCAAGAAGAAGACCCTCGGATGCCAGTAACTTTTTGATATTCCCAAGAACGTTTTGCGGTTCACCAAAGTTCAGGCGTGACCCAAAAACCAGATCAACAGAGTGGGGAGAAAATTCCTGATCGTCTGGAGAAATTTTTAAGTCCAGCGTTTGAAACTCCACGAATGAAAATTCGCGCAGTTTCTGCTCAGCTTTTTCAAGTTTTTCTTCAGACGATTCGGTGTGAATATATTCCACCCGGTCCTCAGGGCAGTGGCGAAGAAAGGCCGGAGCTATCGGTGTGCCTCCAATTGCCAATACTCTTAACTTTCGCCCCTTGGGCAAATGCTCGAATAATGAGGAAACAATTTTTTGCAATTGAAAATTAGTGCTCCGCGTGCTGCACGCGCTCAACTGGAGACGCTCCAAAATCGCGTCTGGTTCCGGAAAAATGCTTTCGAGGCTTTCGCATTCACCCGTGAGAATACCCGCAAGGTTTTCTCCCGCCAGTCTCAACAAGTTGAGTTCGGCTAAATAGGAGGGGAATTCTCCGATCAGCGATTTCCAGATTTTTTGCGGATTTTCACTTTCGGTTGCACCGGAACCCATCTTCCATAGGTCCGCTTCCTTCCTTAGAATTCCTTCATTCGCGAGAATTGAAAAGCAGTTTTCCAGGTAGGCCAGGTGTTTGGGGTTCAGCTTGAACTGTTCGATAAAAGACCCGGCAGAAAACTCTGTCAGGGACTCAAAACCGGGCGCGATACTTTTTAACGCACTCAGAACATAAGCCGCGCTCAGACGATTGAACCGGGGTTCAATGGAATCATAAAAATGGGAAGGATTGAGAACCGGAGCCAGATCATCCAGATTCTTATCCAATAAAGTTGCGATTTGATCGGGGGACGGGAGAAAGGCGGCGGCATTCATGCGCGTGTCCGAGCCTTTTTCTGTGGAGAGTTCCCAGCGCCATTGATAAAGCCAGTTTTCCGGGTTTTGCAGGTCCCGCCCACGGGACGGATTCAACGCGCGGAAATGAAGCCCCTGGCACTCAACCCAAATTTTTCCCGAATCATCAAACAGTGTCATATCGACCACGGCCTGACTGCTGTCAAAATTCACCGCTTTCACGTGGACCCAAAGAGGGCCTTTGGGGGAGCCGTTGAATTGCAGACGGTCCACCCCGACTGGGAGAAAAAGTTTTTTCCCAAGCGTTTCCGATTCCAAAGCCAGTAATGCAGAAACCTGAAAGGCCGCATCCAGAATGGCGGGGTGGATCTGGTAAGGCTTGACATTAAGACCCAGATTTTTGGGGCTTTTCAGCAATGCCAGAGCCTCTCCATCACCGCGCCAGGAGCGTTCGATCCCCTGGAAGGCCGGACCATAGAACAAGCCCATTTTCTCAAAGGTTTCGTAAAGCTCTTTCGACACGACTTCATTCACGCATCGGCTTTTAATTTTTTCCAGGTCGATTTTTCTTGGAGCCTTGTGGTTGAATTGATCGCCCAGTGTTCCTTTAGCATGCAAGGTCCAGGTTTGATTGGCCCGGTCGGAAAGGCTGTGAATTTTAAAGGAACCATCGGAGGGATCGTGGGTCATCTGGGTTTTGAGTCCACGATTTTTTGGGAGAACCAGTGCGTTTTGAAACTCCACCGATTCCAACACACAAGACGTGCCCTCATTGACACGGCTGGCCAGAGCCAAAGCCCACTCTATAAAACCCGCCCCAGGAAAAATGAGGAGTTTCTTGACGACATGGTCGCCAAGATACGTCAGGTCCCGTTTGTCAATGCGGGATTGCCACCCGGAGGATGAAAACTCCATCTCCCAACCGAGGAAGGGATGAACATCGGGAGCAAAAGGATCGTATCCTTTTTCCTCTCTTTCATGCCAATAACGTTCTCTCTGCCAGGGATAATAAGGAAGAGAAACGCAACGACCGCCATTTGGAAAAATCGGATTCCAATCGATGGATCGCCCCAGGCTGTACAGGTTCCCTAATGAAGTCACCATGACCTTACGGTCTTCCTCCTTGTGCTTGAGTGAAGGAAGAACCGTTCCCTGCCGTTTTAAATGGGAAAGGCATTCTGAGATATTGGCACCCAAAACGGGATGCGGACTGAGCTCCAAAAACGTCGTATACCCATCCTGGACCAGCTTTTCGGTCGCTTTATAAAACCGGACCGGGTTCCTGACATTGTCCCACCAGTAATCGGCTCCCATTTGATCCCCGCGCTCTAGTTTTCCTCGCACGGTTGAGTAGAAAGGCAGGGACCCGGTTTGGCATTGAAGACCATTCAGGGATTCCATTAAATCCTTGTGGACCGAATCCATCTGATGGCTATGAAAGGCATAATTCACATGCAGGTAACGACAGAATATTTCTTTTTGTTCCAAAGGCTCCATCAATTTTTCCAGAGCCTCGGGATCGCCGGACACGGTGACGGACTTGGGGCTGTTCACCGCCGCCAGGGAAATTTTGTTTTCCCAGCCTTTGAGCAGGTAGGCGGCTTTTTCTTCGGGAACACCAACGACCGCCATCTTGCCTTTTCCGGCCATTTTATGGAGCCAGCGTCCGCGATGATAAACCACGCGCACCGCGTCCTCCAGGGAATAAATCCCCGCAACATGAGCCGCCGCCGCTTCTCCGATGCTGTGGCCTATAACTGCGGATGGTTCGATGCCCCACGAGCGCCATAAATCGGCGAGACCCACCTGAATGGAAAATAACGCCGGTTGGGTGAGGTGAGTTTCGTTGATTTTAGATTGGCTCTCCTCAGCCATCAATTCTTCTAACAGGGACCAGTCGGCATGTCGGCTGAATAATTCATCGCACTTCTTGATGGTCGCGCGAAATATCGGTTCCTGCTCCATCAATTGACGGCCCATCCCCCACCATTGGGGACCCTGCCCGGAAAATACAAACGCTATTTTTGGCTTTTCTTCTTCCGAGTTACCTCCACCGATTTTTTTTCCGGTAGACAGCCCATGATATTTATCATCGTTCAAAAATGCCTGCAGTCCATCTTTAAAGTCCTGAACCGACTGACCCGTCAGAGCGAAACGGTGGTCGTGATGGCTCCGCCTTAAAGCAGCGGTGTAGCAGACGTCTTGCAGGTCACCGGGCGTCCAGTCATCCTTTGCGGCAAAGAAATCGACGTACTGCCTGGCAAAATCCTTCAAGGCTTCCTGACTGCGGGCCGAAACGGGCAGGCAGAAAAAAGAATCGTCATCGCAGATTTGCTCCGGTGATCCGGATTCGATGGGCAGAGGATATTCCTGCAAAATCAGGTTTGCGTTGGTGCCACCAAAGCCAAACGAATTGATGCCTGCAAGTGCCGGTTCGTCCCTTTTGGGCCAGGGGATCAGACTTTCGGGAACCTGCAATTGCAGTTTTTCAAAATCTATTTCAGGATGCGGTTGATTGAAATGAAGGTTGGGAGGAATCTGTTTGTGTTTCAACGCAAGCGCCACTTTCATCAAACCCGCGATTCCTGAGGCGGATTCCAAATGACCGATATTGCTTTTTACCGAGCCCATATAGCAAACATTGTCTACAGGCCGGTTTTCAGAGAGAACCTCGCCCTGGGCATTGGCTTCTATCGGGTCGCCCAGGGGAGTCCCGGTCCCATGCGCTTCCAGGTATTGAATCTGGTTTGGTGAGATCCCGGCTTTTTCACAACCTTCCCGCAACAAAGTCTTCTGAGACTCTCCATTGGGAACGGGCATCGCCCAGGTTCGACCATCTTGATTGGAAGTGGAAGAAAGGATGAGCGAGTAAATGGGGTCTTTGTCCTCTAAAGCTTTGCTAAGCGGCTTTAAGATCGCAATTCCTGCGCCCTCTCCACGCACATAGCCGTTGCCCGCCGCGTCGAAAGATTTGCACCGCCCATCGGGAGACAACATGCCCCCTTTGCCCAGACCTACGGTAACATCGGGAACAAGAATCGCATTGACTCCACCGGTGACAGCCAGGGTCGATTCTCCATTCCAAATACTCTGACAAGCCAGATGCGCGGCAACCAGAGAAGACGAACACGCCGTGTCGGTTATCAGACTCGGGCCTTTAAAATCAAAAATATAGGAAATTCGATTGGCACCCACGCTCAAAGCCACACCCGAAACGGTTTGCCCTTCTATAGCATGCAGATCCAGTTTCAGGTAACTCTGATATTCCCAGCCTGAAACTCCTAAAAAAACTCCAACGGAAGTTCCCGCGAGACGCTCCGGCACTTGACCGCCGTCCTCCATGGCCTGCCAGACACATTCCAGCAGAATTCTTTGTTGCGGGTCCATTTGAATAGCTTCGCGGGGAGATATCTCAAAAAACCGCGCATCGAACATTTGCATGGATTCGATGAACCCGCCCCACCGGGTTGTCATTTTACCTGGAGCTTTTGGATTCGGACTGTAATAATTTTCTATATTCCAACGGTCGGGTGGAACCTCTATAATGGCGTCTTTTCCCTGACTGAGAAGGTTCCAATACTCCTGGGGGGAATTGGAACCACCGGGAAACCTGCAACCCAATCCGATGATGGCAATAGGTTCTTTCTTGTTCGAACTCATTTAATATTCCAAGCCGTTGCTTTCGTTGATATCTTCGGGGAAAGGACTTCCCTGAAACCTTTTCCTTAAATTCCAGTGATGAGGAGGGTATTCTAATTTGTTGCACAATTGGAAGCAAATGATTTATTGATGGTTTCTCTTCTGTTACCTTTAAATAATAATATCCATCTGGATCGTCTTTCACCGCACGTTTTTTCTTCGTTGAAAAACCCAAGATATCATATAGTTCAAAAGCATTGCGTTTCATAGAACGGCCAAACCATCAGGAGTCATTTTAATGGTAATCGTAAAACAGGTGACCGGTGATAAGAAGGGAATGAAGGATTTTCTGGAATTCCCTTATTCTTTGTACAAAAACGATGAACACTGGTGCCCTCCTCTTAGATTCGAAAGAAAAGACTTCTTCAGCCAAAAAAATCCCTTCATGAAGCACAGCGAAGTCGGCTTTTTTGTCGCCTATAAAGACAACCGGGTGGTGGGCCGGGTCACGGCGCATCGGGATGACATCTACGACAAATTTTACAATACCCGGCAGGGGTTTTTTGGTTTCTATGAAGCCATTGAAAGCGACGAGGTCGCTGAAAAACTCATGCTTGCCTCTGAAGACTGGATAAAAACCCGTGGGATCGATTCTTTGATGGGACCCTTCAATTTCACAACCAACCACGAAGTGGGGTTTTTGATCAAGGGATTTGACCGCCCCCCCGTGATCATGATGACTTACACCAAACCCTACTACCCAGACCAATTGAAAAAACTTGGATATAAAAAAGAGAAAGAACTCATTGCTTTCTGGGTCGATAGAAACACGGAAAAGCCGGAATTTTTTACCGTCATGGCCAAAAGAATAGCCAGGGAAATAGAGGGCTCTTATGAAATCAGAACCATGAACATGGCGGATTTCAAATCGGAACTAAAAATCATTCTGGATATCTACAATGAGGCATGGAATAAAAACTGGGGTTTCGTTCCCATGACGGCGGAAGAAATCGATGACATGGCCCGCCAGCTCAAAGACATTATCCAACCTGAGTATATTTATTTTTTGTATAAAGACGGAGAACCGGCGGCCTTTTTGCTCTGCCTTCCCGATATAAATAATGTCTTGATCCGCATTAAATCGGGAAAACTTTTTCCCACGGGAATTTTCAAACTTCTCTTCTTTAAGAAATATATACAGACGGGAAGGATTCTTCTCATGGGTGTCAAAAGCCAGTTCAGAAACCAGGGCCTCGACGTTCTAATCTATAACCGTATGATTGAGGATATGTTCTCTAAAGTGCCCAAATCAATAAAGAGCGCTGAAATGTCGTGGATTCTGGAAGACAACTACGTGATGGTGAACATTCTAAAAACCATGAATGCCGATCCTTATAAACGTTATCTCATTGTGAAAAAATCTCTCGGATTATAATCAGGAGGCTCAATAGTCGAATATTTCCCCACCGGGAATGCGGCGCGGTTTTTTACCGAATTCCAGGGGATGGTCGGTACCGGGCAGGATGGTGCCATCCATTGAATAAGCGCCGATTTTGCTCCAGGTCCCAGCCTGAAAGTTGGACACATATTCTATCTTCAAAATAGCCTTGGGGTTCTTATAGCCGTATTTAAATGGAACGATCACCCGCAAAGGAAACCCATGCTCGTCCGTCAAAGGTTTTCCGTCCATGTTGTAGGCCAGAAGAGTTTCCTCCTTTAGCAAACTTTCGCGTGAAAGGTATTCCGTGTAGGCGTCGGCGCAATGAAACACGACGCCGATGGCTGAAGGCAGAGGCTGAACCTTCTTCTCCAGTTCTGCCATTGAAAACCCCTGCCACTGGGCACGCGCCGACCAGCATTCCACACATTTCAGGCGCGAGTTCCGGGTTTTGACCGGAAAGGTTTTGATGTCCTCTAAAGTAAAGACGCCGGGATTTTCGCAAAGCCCTCCAACTTCCAGTTTCCAGCGTGCAGGCTGGATACGCCGCATGGGTTTCCAGTAATTGATGTAAAACCCTTCGTGCTCTCCGGCGCGGGTTTTGCCAACAAAATCCGTCCCGGCAAACGGGTCGGTGTCCGCCCAGCTTTTTGAAAAAGGGTGCAAAACCATCCCCCATGTCAGGGCAAAAAATGCACCCAACCAACGAATGAGAAAATTTCTTCTTGATTCCATTTCGATCCCGCGCAACGAAAAATCAAAAAAAATAAAACGACGATGGGTTGGAGTCCCGTGGCCTGTCTTAATTAACTTTCCATCTCTTTTTTGTAGCTGTCTTGTGACAGGTCTGTGACCTGCACGAAATTTTCAACGGTTAGTATTTAATACTGGCGATGGTTTTTATCCCTTTGCTTCGATATACTGGGCTTGGACATCTAATTAATTGAGCATAATTTCACAAGATCCTTATGAAAGTATTTTATACATGTACTGGAAGCCTTGCATTTGTTTCACTCATTTATTTATTTGGAGAAATAAATGGCATCCCTGAGGGAAACTCAGTTGGAAATTTTATTTTAGAAATTTTTTCTCCGTATATAACGTTAAATCTCAGCAGATATTATTTTTTACTTTTTGTAAATGGCACCTGGGTCCTGATTTATAGCATCATTAATTTAAAATATTCATCAATCGTTGCAAAACCTCTGAATGCAAAATTAGGGCAATGCACTATAGTTACGATTTTATTCATGCTCCTTTATTTAACGGTATGGCCCGGCATGAATCGCAGCATTCCTCTTTCTTATAGCAAATGGCCCGAGGATTTCGCCACCTTCCTATATCAGGAGGATGGATTATTAGAAATATTAACAGCCAGTTTACTTTTCTTGGCTTCCATCCAATTTTATTTTGCGGGGAAAAATGCGACCAGACTTTTTCTAAAGCGCCAGGTTGTAATAGCATTTTTTCTTTTGAGTATTTTTTCCATGTTTGTTTTGATGGAAGAAATAAGTTGGGGGCAAAGGATTTTCTCATGGGATACTCCAGATACAATCAAAGCCATCAACCATCAGCAGGAAACAAACCTGCACAATATATTCAACCCCATACTCCTATACATTGAGCAATTCGTTTCAGCATTCATAGCATTGGCATTACTCTTTGTTATATTATATAGAACTCGAATAGCACCAGCCCTCCAGAGCCTCTTACCATCCGACAAATATTATTACCTCCCTATACTTATTACAAACTCAGTAATTATCAATCCAGAATTATTTGAAGAAGTTTTTGCTCTTTCTCTATTTTTCTACAGTCGCGATATGTGGAAAGCTTATTCACCAAAATGCCCGAGCTCCGGCTCCCATGTATCTCTAAGGAACTTTGGTTATTTGAAAGGACAAATCATTTACTCAATTCCAAAAAAATGAAACCTTATATATCAAGAAGCTTTCCTCTTGATATCATTTCGACCTAGCGCAACGAAACCCCAGAAAAATAAAACGACGATCGGGAGGGATCAAATTTCGTTCATACGTTTTACTGTATTCATAATCCAGATGAAGGTTCCACAATCCGCCACGCACGACCGATTTTTCCTCGACACGATCCGCTGTCCACTCCCAAACCGACCCCGCCATGTCCTTGGCCCCATAAAATGAAACGTCTTTTCGATTGAGCCCGACGCGGCGTTTGATAATTCCCGAATAGTAAGGATGCGGTTTTTTTTTGGGGCGTTTGTTGCCCCAGGGATAAATTCGCCCATCCGGCCCCCCTGCCGATTTTTCCCATTCCATTTCGGAAGGCAGACGTTTTCCCGCCAGCTTGCAAAACTGTCGCGCCTCGTGCCAGTTGATGTGGCTCACAGGATGGAATTCCGCTCCCGGCCAGAAAGTATGGGCGGGGAATTTTTCTTTAAACTCTTTATTAGTGACTTCATGCGTGTCTATTAAAAATGTTTCCAGGTCGACACGGGGTTGGTTATCGAGGAGTGATTTGGGTGGGCTTCCCGGAGTGAACGGCCCACCAGGGATTTCCACCATCCCAAAGGTTGAGGCCCAACCATTTGGGATAATGAACCCTGATGCAAAAATACACGCCGAAAGAAGTAGCAGAGATTTTGGAAAAACTAAATTTATCACCTTGTCATCGAAACTCGTGAACCCTAAGTTTACGTTGGCGGAAAAACTATTTTCCAAACACCTGCTTTAGAAGACCGGTGACTCTGGCCGTGGGATTCGTCCTGATCTTCGCTTCTTCTTCTCCCACCCTGAGGAAAAGCCCCTTCATTGCCTGATCGGTCACATAATTGTCCAAGTCGAGGGATTGAGCGGACATGAATGGAAGGGAAGTGAACGACTGCATCATGGTTTTATAGGACTTGGTTGCACCCACTTCATCCAGACTGGATGACACCGTCGGTTTAAACGCCGCGGCAATTTTATCACGGGTTTTGGTGCTCAGATATTCAGTGGCCGCTTTGTCACCACCATTTAAAATTCCCTTGGCATCGTCAAAGGTCATCTCTTTGATGGCCTGCATAAAAAATTCCTTGGCCTGAGGAGCCGCTTTCTCCGCCGCCTGGTTCATGGTCGTCACAAAAGTATCCACCTGCGAACCCATCCCGACTTTTTTTAGCATGTCAGCGACGTTCTGGATTTTTTCCGGCATGAGAATTTTGGTCAATTCATTGCCAGAATAGCCTCCATTCTTTGAAAGCAGGGACACGGCATTCCCGGTTCCGACCGACAATGCTTCCTTAAGTCCCGAAATTGTTTGTTCGAGATTGAGGGCATTCCCCGTCGTCCCCTCACCTCCACCTTTGAGCATCGGACTGACTTTTTCCATGAGATCATCAAACATGCCGGAACTGGCAGGGGAAGCGATAAAAAACACAAGGACCAAGATAACGCCAATTTTTATTTTCATATTAAACTCACTTTGGTTGAATTGTCGAGAAGGAGAACTTTTCATTAGCCTCTCGCAAACTCTGCTTCATTGCAAACAAATATTTTCGACGATCGGCCTGTGTTACGGGGCGGCAAATTGCGCTCACGGGTGAGGTTAAAACGGAAGCCCCAGATCTTTCAACACACTCGGTAACTTTTCTTTGAACGGAAGTTTGTCCTGTATTCCTCGGGGAACGACACCTTCTTTGGCCTTATCCAATAATCCTGTCCAGGCCGTCGACTTGTCTCCAAGAAGATCTTCGAACTTCAACATTCCGCCCAGGGAGTCGTTCAACCCCGCAAGCGGACTGCCAGTGGAGGAGAAAATAGAGCTTTTTAAAGATTTTTCAAACTCCTTTGCCTTTCCGGTCACAGCGCCTTTTATGGCTTTTGAAATGATCTGATCCAAGTCGGAGTCAATTTTCACATTATAGTTTTCACGCGATCCATCAATGGCGATTTTTAAATAAAATTTATCCGTCGCGGCCAGGGTGTCTGCAACGGCTTTAAGAATTTCATTTCCCTCCTGCGCCGGAAGTTTTAAAACCAGCCCGCCCAGGTCTGCCTGAATAACGCCGGACATATTTTTCTCGTTCTCGATTTTAAAATTGCTTTGAATATTCGCAAACCCTTTTTCGATTCCCGCCCCCTCCCCTGCTTTTAGATTGTCAAGTTTCAGGGATTTGACATTCAGGTCTATGGAATCATTTGCAATGGCCTGGGTTCGATCCAATTTGGCGGTCAATAGAAAGCTGTCGAACTTTTCATCCTGATCCGAACTGAATTTCATCACAGCCGGCTTTCCATACACTCTCTGGTTGTCCGAAAAGTCATTCAAATCCCCCGCAATTTTTGTGCCCAGCAGATCCATTGAAAGCTTGGCGTGTCGGATCAAAAAGTCCGGAAAAGGAGCTTGTTCCCTGAACTTAACGAACACGCCCTTGCCTCGCACATATTCCGTTTCTTCTTCAGGAGGTTTCCCATCGGACCCTTTATTCAAATAAGGGCTGACCATTTCGTAATATTTCCAGAACGTATCGATCTTTTTCTTGATCTCAGGACCGAGTACAGAAGCCAGAATATTGGAGCCGCCTTTGAGATCCAGAGCGTATTTTTTCTTCAGCCTCTCAAAATCTTTTTGCGGCATGTCCTTCAATTCGGCGATCAATTGTTTGGCTCGTTTGGCGTCCGCCTGCATCTCTTTTTTGTAATTTTTAACTTTATCGAGATTTCCTTCTATGGTTTCCTGAATGGCCTTTAAATCCTGAACGGCGGTGGCGATGCCCGCAATGTCAGCGGGGCTCTTTGTTTTGCTCGTGAGAGCTTCAATCTTTTTCTGCACGTCCTCAAGAGCTTTCGTGCTGAGTTCCGTTTCCAGCCGGTTTTCCCATTTAGCCTTCAACGCCTCGATCTCCTGTTTGGCTTTTTCGACCGCCTGCAAGGTTTCCAGGTTCTCGGATTTTAAAATTTCTTCTGGCGACATGGGGTTCAGTATTTTTCCAAAACCGAACGGGTCTTTACCGCCGCCCTCCTTTTCAGAAGCGCCTTCATTTTCTTCCGCTCCGGGAGGCCGATAGGCTTTGGCGGGAGACTTTCTTTTTTGATTCAGGCGGATGCCTTCCACCGTCATTTCATCGATCACCACTTTTCTCGAAATCGCCTTCATCGCGTCTACACTGAAGGCAATGGAGCTGATTTCAACGATGTTCTCCATGAGATTGTCGGCATTGGCTACGGCCAGATTTTTCAATCCAGCAGATTGCGATGGAAGCGAGGTTCCGACAGATTCCACTTCAATCTGCGTTTGCAGAATTTTCGACCCTTCCTCTTCCAACCCCTTCTTGATCAGCCCATCCAGATAAAACGATAAGAACCCCCAAATGAGGAGAAAAAGCACCGCGAAAACTGCCAATCCCTGCCAGCGAAAAATTTTCATCCTCGCCCCCCGGTGATAGTTTGGTAAACTCG
>CAYPQH010000006.1:0-20946 GCA_964412825.1 uncultured Nitrospinaceae bacterium
CAGGAATTTTCCCGCCAGAAAGTCTCCGCCTGCATGCGGAAATAGGGCCAATACAAACCGAGAGTGATGACGGTCAGGAAGCCGCCTTTCAGATAAATCTTCATGGCCTGCATGCGCTCGCCGCGAAAGGAAAACCGGATGCCGCGCCAGGCAGTGCGTGATAATCGATAACGCCAGGCCCCCACCATCAATACAGGAATAAGAGGCCAGAACAATAAAGGCAGGAGGCCGCCAAGGGCTCGTCCGCTTTCCCCGCCATAAATTTGCAGAGCCATCATGGCCGCGACGACCGGGATCAGCATGCCGAAAAATTTCAAAAACCCGCGAAACAATTCCTTGCCCGTTCCGTGGTAGGAAAAAGAATCTCCGGCAAAAACCGTGTTCGCCCATAAATATTGGCGGACCTTGGTTTTTGCCCAAAAACGATAAACTCCCAGAGTTAAAATCGTTTTCAACATATTGACGAAGTATAGGCCGAACAGTTCCTTCCCTTCACCTCTAAAGTCAAAAGGCAAGCCAAGGTCGGATTCTGAAGATTCATGGTGGTCCCCCCGGAAATCCTCTGAAGCCCAGGAGCCCATCCTCTCGTCATCCGTAATTTTGGCAGGTTGAAGGTCCACATGAAACCCGAGACTCTGCAAATAGGCGGCGGCAGGGCCTGCCTGGTGGTCGGAAATATTTTGATTGAACTTCCAGAATCGACCATCGCGCAACTGATCCACCACGGCTTCACTCTGTTCCTGACTGATTCGGAACACTTTGGCTAATTTTTTTGCCGCTTGATCCGGGTCCGACCCGAACCAGGAATTCAATGTTATCTGGTGACTCATGCAGTCCTCCTAATATTCAAAAAAAGTCGTAAGCTATTTGTTGTTTTGCCCAACCGAGAAAACCGTCCTCGATGGGGTGGCCGGTGAAACCATTTGCACCCTTTGCCCACGATTCTGGTTGATCCCAGTTGTCCCCATAATGATAGAGCAACATTTTTGCGCGGACAGTTTCAGGCAGGGTCATTAATTCATGATAAGAAGCATGAACGCCACCTTGAAACAACTGACAATCGTGAAACATCAATTCGGAAGTCTTCGCATACTCACTGGAATATTTCTCATCGAACATGGTGTCGCCCGAAATCCACGCACGCTGGTTGATAAAAACGCCGCAACACCATTGTGATTCCTCGATGCTGACCGCAGTGTCGGGAAAGTGACGGGTCCGCATAATAGAAATTTCAATGGGGCCATGCTGATACTTCCAAACCAACCCGCCATCGGCATCGACTGGAGACGGGCGCCTGACTTCAAAAAAATCCGCCAGTTCAAGAGGCCGACCTTGTTTTGATTCGCAATATTCCATACCACCGGCCAGACTTTTGGTCCAGAATTCTTCCTCATAGTCTGGCAGGATGATCATTTCCGGTTTGGAACTATTGGACAAATATCGGTTGGTGAGTCCGACTTCCTCAAACCCTCCGATATGATCCGCATGGCTGTGAGTGGGCAAATAACATTTGACCTGCATAACATCCAACCCCATGTCCGCAAGGGCCTGGGGACCTTGGGTCCCGCAATCGACAAGCACATGATGGTCCCCCTGAATGATCAGGATATTGGACTGTCTATGCCTTTTCGAGAAAGCTGAACCCGTGCCCAGGAAAACCACGCGCAAATGACCGTCGGTCTGTAAAGTGAGTGGCTGACCATATTTACAAATCTCAATTGCCTCGTACACGAATCCCTCCCTTTTTTCTTAAGGAAAAACATTTGCGCGCAAGGGTCGCACTCACCAGACCCTTAGGGTATACGATAGTTCGTTAAAATACAACAACATAAGGAGTTATCCCGCTAGCGATACGGTGTTTCTGGAGTCGGGGCTGTCTAAAAAGGGCGATTACAGCAAGTTTGATCCCTCCAGAAAAAGCCCCTTTTTTAAAGATTAGAAATTGAGGAGACAGTCTACCACGTAGGAACGGGGATATTTGTGAGTTAAATCCTGTGACCAATATTTTTAACAAACAAAACCCGAGGACCCATGTTATGATGCATTCATGCAACAAAAAATTCTCGTCCTCGACACCAACCGATCGGCCATAGAAGCCCTTCGCAAAGCTCTTAAACGCCAGGGTTATGAGGTCATTGCGGCGTATACGGTTCTGGAAGGGCAAAAACGCCTGTTGGAAAAAAGGTTTCACCTCGTTCTTGTGGGGGAAAATATTGTTGCAAAATATGGACAAAATTTTCTAGACTTTCTACGCCGCAAATTTCCAGACTTGCCAGCCCTGGTTCTGATTCGCCAGGGACTGCCTCTGGATGTAGAGGAAAACATTGAAAAATCGGGGTTTCAGCTCGTTTCCCTGGCGGAAGGGTCAGGCCCTTTGCTGGAATCGATCCGTGAAATATTCGCAGAGATCGAAAACGCCGAACCTGGGATCGGGCAAGACAAATCCTTTCAGTTGCTGGGGGAAAGCCCGTCCATCCTGCACCTTCGGGAAACCTTGCGAATGGTTGCTGAAACCTCTGCGGCGGTTTTACTGCGCGGGGAAACCGGAACCGGAAAAGAACTCGCCGCCCGGTTTTTGCACGCCCACAGCCCAAGAAGCCAAAACCAGTTCATCGCCGTCAACTGTGCCGCCCTGACGGAATCGCTTCTCGAAAGTGAACTTTTCGGTCATGAAAAAGGCGCCTTTACGGGCGCCCATCGGCAAAAATTGGGTAAATTTGAATACGCCGGATCGGGCACTCTTTTTCTGGACGAAATTGGCGAAATATCCCCGTCTGTGCAAGCGAAAATGCTCAGGGTTCTGGACGACCGGAGATTTGAACGGGTGGGCGGCAACAAAACCATCGACGTGCAATGCCGGGTGATCGCCGCCTCCAACATCGACTTCACGCAAGCGCTGGAGGCAGGCCGCTTTCGGAAGGATTTGTACTACCGCCTCAATGTCGTGTCCATCGACCTGCCTCCCTTGAGAGACCGGATGGAGGATATCGAGCTGTTGGCCCGGCACTTTTTAGCCGAAAAATCCAAACTTCATAACAAGCAAGTCAGCGAAATTTCCCCCGAGGCTCTAAAGAGCCTTACTCAATACGGATGGCCGGGGAATGTGCGAGAGCTGGAAAATATTATTGAACAGGCCGTGATTCTCACTAAGTCCAAGACCATCGACCGTCTGGCTTTGCCCGGTCAAAAAATGCCGATCGTGTCTGCGAAGGCACCCGTCGTTGCCGATTTCACGCAACTGTCGCTGAAGGAATACACCGCCGATATCCTGAAGGAATCCGAAGCGCGCTATTTTTCGGCTTTGTTGACCGAGTACCACGGCCACATTTCCCGAACGGCAAAGACTGCGGGAATCGACCGAAAAACGTTTTATCGAAAAATAAAACAATGCGGCATCGACCCCAAAAAATACAAACGATGACGCCTTTTGTGGACTTTTTGCAACTATAAGGTTTATTTGTGTGGCAAATAGTCCTCATTTATCAGTCGCCCCTGTTCCCATGTCCTGAGAAATAGGCGGCAAACCCTTTTAAATCAGCCGATTCAATGAATTTCTTCCTCCTGGCACATTAATTGCTATTTATCAAAGAGAATGTCAATCCCGGCCCCTTTAGCCGACCCCTGAAAACTGAGGAATCGCATGCCCATTCTTGATCTATCGAAAATGACCAAAGACGAGCTTTTACGGCTCGCCGACAAAATTAAAATCCCCGTGAAAAAAACCATGCTGAAAGGGGAAATTCTCACTGTCTTGAAAAGAGAGACTAAAAAAGCCGCGAAATTAGCGGAGAGAAAAAAAGCCAACGCCAGGGCCGTGAAAACAACTTCAAAAAAGGCCCCGGCCCGCGGAAGAAAAGTCGCCGCAAAAAAGCCGCAACAAAACGAAAAACCGGAAAAATCCGCAAAACCAAAAACAGCGGCGGCGCCTGTAAAGAAAAAGACCGCTTCCCAAAAAACCACCTCCGCCCAAAAATCAAAACCCATCGTTGACAAAGCAAAGGCTCATAAAGCGTCTTTAAAGTCTGTGCCGACAAAAAAGGTCAAAAAATCTTCCGAGCGAAAAAAGCCGGTCTCCCGGACCACATCGTCTTCTTTAAAGCAACTGGGCCGGAAGGGCTATGATATTCAGTCTCTGCACCCGAAGTTTGAACTGGAAGATGCGGCTCAGGAAGCCAAGTTCATTGTCGGAAAACCGGACATCCGCGATGAAGCCCGGGCGGAAGTTTCTCCGGAATTGCCTTTGGGTTATGGCGACAACAAAATCGTCATGCTGGTTCGCGATCCCCACTGGTGCTACCTCTATTGGGAATTGCAGGAGAGCAATATCGAAAACGGGTTGCAGCGGTTGTCCCGTTCCAGAAACGAAGTCCGCCATGTTTTGCGTGTCCACCCCGCTAAAGGAGAAACAACCCCCTTTGACGTGGATGTAGATTTCAGGCATCGAAGCCACTATTTAAAATTGTCACCGGGCGCTTCTTTTTACACCGAGATCGGCCTCTTGGATCACGAGGGTTATTTTGCCGCCCTAGCCGTTTCCAACACGGTCACACTTCCCCTGGACGGTCCCTCGGAAATCATCGACGAGAAATGGATCACCACGGATGAAAATTTTGCGGAAATTTATTACCTCTCCGGAGGCGAGATGACCGGGACCGGAAAAGCCAAGAAGGCCTTCGGACAGGCGGGATCGCTTAATTTGCAACAGGCCGGCAAGGAGCAGTTGAATATGTCCGGAGTCGGCAGTTTTGGGTCGGCCCAAATCCAGGAACCACGGCAGGAAATGGATTTCAGTTACTGGCTGGACGCCGAACTGATTCTTTACGGCGGAGCGGACCTGGGCTCGACCATCGAGCTTGCAGGCAAAAAGCTGGACCTGCGCCCCGATGGAACATTCACCGCCCGTTTTGGCCTGCCCGAAGGAGAGCTGAAATTGCCCGTCACCTTTATTTCGCCCGACCGGGAAGAAATTCATACCGTCACTCCAAACATCATCCACACAAAAGCTGAAACAGGAGGGTCTGACCAATGAGCAAAGGATATCTCGCTTTAGTTCTGCACGCGCACCTGCCATTCGTCCGCCATCCGGAATACGAAGAATTTCTGGAAGAGGACTGGTTGTACGAAGCCATCACGGAGACTTATATTCCCCTGCTCAATATTTTTGAGGGTCTGGTGGAAGACGAAGTTCCTTTTAAAATCACCATGACGTTGTCGCCCACCCTGCTCAGTATGCTGGCGGACCCGTTACTGCAAAGCCGTTATCGCCGTCATCTGGATCGGCTGATCGAATTGTCGTGTAAGGAAATTGAACGCACCCGCTATCAACCCGAGTTCCATACTCTGGCCGTGAATTACCATCACATGCTGAGCTCAGTGCGTGAAACCTTTGTGAACCAATACCAGAACAACCTCATACAGGCGTTTCGCAAATTTCAGGATCTCGGTCATCTGGAACCGATCACCTGCGGCGCGACCCACGGTTTTTTTCCGCTGATGTCGGTCAACCCCAACGCTGTGCGGGCGCAGATTCAGACCGCTGTCCAGACGCACGAAAAATTTTTGGGACAGAAGCCCCGTGGCATCTGGTTGCCGGAATGCGGCTACGAGCCGGGGATCGAAACCTATCTGGAAGAGGCGGGCATCCGTTTCTTTTTCACCGACACGCATGGTGTTCTGCACGCCACGCCGCGTCCAAAATATGGCATCTTCGCCCCCATATACTGCCCCAACGGTGTGGCGGCGTTTGCCCGCGATACGGAATCGTCCAAACAGGTATGGAGCGCCCATGAGGGCTATCCGGGAGATTACAATTACCGGGAATACTACCGGGACATTGGCTTCGATCTGGAATACGATTACATCAAGCCCTACATCGCCACAACCGGCGAGCGCAAGATGACCGGGTTCAAATACCACCGGATCACCGGGGCGAACGATCATAAGGAACCTTATGATATGGAAAACGCCATCGCCAAAGCCGCCGAACACGCAGGCAATTTCATGTTCAACCGGGAACAGCAAGTGGAGCATCTGGCCGGTCTCATGGACCGTCCGCCCCTCATCGTCGCCCCCTATGACGCGGAACTTTTCGGCCACTGGTGGTATGAAGGGCCGGAGTGGTTGAATTTCCTGATCCGAAAAATCGCTTTTGACCAGGACACCCTGGAGCTGACCACTCCCAGTAGTTATTTGCAAAAATATCCCACCCATCAGGCGGCGACTCCCTCCACATCCAGTTGGGGTTACAAGGGGTATGCCGAATACTGGCTGGGCAAAGGCAACGACTGGATCTATCGGCATCTGCACAAAGCGGCGGAACGTATGGAGGCGCTGGCCAAAAACCATCCTCATGCTACAGGACTCACGGAACGCGGGCTCAATCAGGCCGCACGGGAACTTCTGCTGGCCCAGGGAAGTGACTGGGCCTTCATCATGACATCCGGGACCATGGTCGAATATGCCCTGAAACGAACGCGAGACCATCTTCATCGGTTCACCAGGCTTTATAACGACATTGAGAACCAGTCGGTGGATGAAAAATGGCTTCAGGAAATCGAGAAAAAGGACAATCTGTTTCCCGATATTAACTTCAGAGTGTATGCCGGGTAGTTCGCTTGGAAGGTGAAACCTTTGGAAAATTTGAGCTCATTCAGGATATACGCTATAATCCCCGGTTAAACCTTCGATCCTTTTAACTCAACTGTAAAAACATGAAATACTTGATTGTTATCGGCAGTGGTCTGACCGACCTGCCGATCGCAGAAAGGGACAACCGGACACCGTTACAGATCGCGGACACTCCCAATCTCGATAGAATGGCCCAATCGGGCGTTGCTGGAAGCGTGCGCACCATCCCGGAAAACTTCGAGACGGGAAGCGACGTTTCGTTTTTATCGCTTTTAGGGTTCGACCCGAATGCCTATCATTCTGGAACCGCCCCATTCGATGCGGTGGCTCTCGATGTCGTGCTTGAAGAAGGCGAGATTCCCCTTTGTTGTAGCTTCGTGCAATTGCAATCGAGCCACAACGACATGGTGATGAAGGATTTCACCTCCGACAACCTCACCTGCGAGGATTCAAGAATCCTGCTGGATGCCCTGGAGGAACAGATCGGATCGGACTCGGTCCGCTTTCATGCGGGTTTGGGTCACCATAATTTAATGGTGATCAAAAGCGCTCCTTTTGAAGGCACCCTGAACCCGCCCCAGGAACTCATCGGTGAGGGCATACGCAAGGTCATGCCTGAGGGCGACGAATTTAAAGAACTGGTTTTTATCATGAACCAGGCGCAAATCATTCTGCACAATCATCCGTACAATCGTAAGCGGCAAAAGGAAGGTCAGGACTCGGTGAACAGCGTGTGGCTGTGGGGCAACGGACGGGGGAAGACGTTGCCTTCGTACAAAACGACCTTCGGAAAAAAATCAGCCCTTATCACCTCTACTTTGGCTTTCAAGGGCATGGGAAAATCCGCAGGCATGAAGATTATGGGCCCAGGCGGGATGAACGGCAACAACGGTTGTCAGAGCAGGGTGGATTTAGCCTTCAAGGAACTGGACGCGCACGATGTGGTGTATTTGCACCTGGAAGAATTGGAAGACATTTCCCTGAAAGGGAATCTCGACGACAAAGTACTGGGCATCGAGGATTTTGACAAGGAGGTCGTAGGTCCATTGCTAACAGCCCTCAGCAAACGGGATGATGTTAAAATGTTGCTGACAGTCAATCATGTTTCCTCAGCGGCGCTCATGAAATACACCAAGGACAACGTTCCCTTTATGGTTTATCCGGCGGCGGATGGAGGCAGCAAATCCGCACCGGTTTTTGACGAGAAAATTCTGGATGCTGACACAATCCATTTCAAGGACGGGCCGGCTCTTATCGACGCATTTTTAAAGGACCGGATTTAATGGCCGCACTCATCGTACAGAAATATGGCGGAACGTCCGTCGGGTCCATCGACCAAATCAAGCGAGTGGCTAAAAGAATCGCCGAAACCCGCAAGTCCGGGAAGGACGTAGTAGCGGTGGTATCGGCCATGGCCGGGAAAACAGACGAGCTTTTGAAAATGGCGTGGGAAATTTCCGACCAGCCAAAACAACGGGAAATGGACCTCCTGTTGTCGTCGGGCGAACGAATTTCAAGCGCATTATTGACCATCGCCTTAAACGCAATCGGGTGTGACGCAGTCTCCATGACGGGGCGACAGATCGGACTGCAAACCGACAACACGCACACCCGCGCCAGGATCAAGAAGATTGACGGGGAGCGTTGCAAACGCTACCTTGAGAAAAACCATGTCGTCGTCGTCGCCGGATTCCAGGGGATCAATGAACACGGAGACGTGACCACGCTTGGGCGCGGGGGGTCGGACACTTCCGCCGTGGCTCTGGCCGTGGCCCTCGGTGCCGAACAATGTGAAATCTGTACCGATGTGGATGGTGTTTTCACCGCCGATCCCAGAGTCGTCCCCGACGCGCGCAAGCTTGAGACCATCTCGTACGATGAAATGCTGGAGATGTCGGGGCTCGGGGCCAAAGTACTGCAACTTCGGTGTGTGGAATTCGCCAAAAGATACAACATGCCTCTGATCGTGAGGTCCTCATATAATAATAAACAAGGAACCTTGATCTCCAGGGAGAATCCAAAAATGGAACAACCGGTCGTTTCCGGAATCATGTACGACAAAAATCAGGCTAAAATCACCGTCAAGGGAGTTCCCGATCAACCGGGAATCGCCGCCAAACTGTTCAATGCACTTGCTTCGGCCTCTGTTTCGGTGGACATGATCATCCAGAACATCAGCGAAGAAGGGCATACGGACATTTCATTCACCGTCACTACAGAACATCTGACAGACGCGATGGCCGAGATGAAAAAAGTGAATGAGGAAATTCATGCGGAAAAAATTTCTGCTGATGCCAGCATCAGCAAAATCTCAATCGTGGGCGCGGGCATGCGCAGTCATTCGGGCATCGCGGCCCGCATGTTCGAAACGCTCTCCAGGGAAAATATCAACATCCTGATGATCAGCACGTCGGAGATCAAGGTCTCCTGCCTCATTGACGAAAAGTATACCGAACAGGCCACACGCACCTTGCACTCAGCGTTTGATTTGAAAACAGCCCCGGTCGAAATGTCCGAGGGAAGTTCTCTGGACTCTGAAATTAAAGTCTCCTAAACATGCGTTCAATCACTATATACGACACCACCCTGCGGGATGGCTCCCAATCGGAAGATGTTTCCTTCACCGTGGAGGACAAGATCCGCATTGCCCATAAATTAGACGAATTGGGCGTGCACTATATTGAGGGCGGCTGGCCAGGGTCGAACCCAAAGGACATCGAGTTTTTCAAGAAAGCCCGGCGCCTTAATTTCAAGCACGCAAAGATCACCGCGTTTGGCAGTACCCGCTATCCAGGGAAAAGCATCGAGAAAGATGTCAATATCCAGCATTTGCTGGAAGCGGAAACGGACGCTGTGACCATCTTTGGCAAGTCATGGGACTTGCATGTTGAGCACGCCTTGTCCACCAGTCAGGATGAAAACCTGCGCATGGTCACCGACAGCCTCGCCTATCTTAAAAAGCATTGCTCTCAAGTGATGTTCGACGCGGAACATTTTTTCGACGGCTACAAATCCAACCCCGAATACGCTCTCAAAGTATTGCGGGAAGCGGAATCCGCCGGAGCCGATTGGATCGTGCTGTGCGACACCAACGGCGGGTCGATGCCCTGGGAGATCAGTGAGATATTCGCTACAGTCAAAAAAACAATAAATGTCAAATTGGGCATACATTGTCACAACGACAGCGAGCTGGCCGTTGCCAATTCCATAAAAGCGGTGCAGGCAGGAGCCTTGCAGGTGCAGGGGACGATCAATGGTCTGGGAGAACGTTGTGGAAACGCCAATCTCATCTCGATCATTCCAAATTTGAAGCTCAAAATGGGATTGGACTGCGTGAGCGACAAACAGATGCAGAACCTGAAAGGGGCTTCCGCCTTCGTGGATGAAATCGTCAACAAGGCCCACTGGAAACAGCAACCGTATGTGGGTCAAAGCGCGTTTGCCCATAAGGGCGGAATTCATGTGGCGGCCATTCAGAAAAACCGGGCGACTTACGAACACATCGAGCCGGAAGTGGTCGGCAACTGTCGGCGGATTTTGATCTCTGATCTTTCGGGGAAAAGTAACATTCTCGTAAAGGCCAAAGAATTTGGTATCGACCTCAATGGCGGCGACCCAAAAATAAAAAAGATTCTAGACGATCTCAAAACTCTGGAAAACCTGGGCTATCAATACGAAGGCGCCGAAGGTTCGTTCGAATTGTTGATGCATGAAGCTCTGGGCGACAAGGAAGTTTTCTTTGATTTTATCGGATTCCGCGTCATCGTGGAAAAACGCCAGGAAGACGAAGAGCCGGTCACGGAAGCGACCGTCAAGATCCGGGTCAACGGTATTCAGGAAGTCACGGCGGCAGAAGGAACGGGCCCTGTCGATGCTCTGGACCGTGCCATCAAAAAAGCGCTGACCAAATTTTATCCCGAATTGGAAGAAGTCAAATTACTCGACTACAAAGTGAGAATCCTCGATGAAAAAAAAGGCACGCGTTCTAAAATCCGCGTTCTGGTGGAGTCGGGAGATCATCATTCCAAATGGGGAACCGTTGGCGTTTCAGAAAATATCATCGAAGCCAGCTGGCAGGCGCTGATCGACAGCCTGGAATATAAGCTCAACACGTTTGCAAAAAAGAACCACCCCTCCTGAGTTCAGTTGCGCCCACGCTTAAAGTTGTTCTTTGCTACAACGCCGTCCTCAGCCAGGTGTCCAGCGTTTTGCGATAAAATTCCCGCACACGGCGGGTGGTGGCGTCGTAATCCTGCATGAGCGCGTCCGCCCGTTTTTCGGCCTCGGCCTCTTCATAGCCCAATAGCCTGGCCAAAGCTCCCAGGGAATTTTTGTCTTTGGGAAGATGGCTGGATGCGGATGGTTTTACAATGCGCAAGGCGCATTCGAGGTTTCTGAGGAACAAATAGTTCTCCAGCATTTGATCGGCGGACGTCTGATCCAGAATTCCATAAGCGGACACGACGTTAATAATTTCCGGCATGTTGGTGCATCGGAGTTTTGGATTCTGGTAGCCATGCATCATCTGCAAGATCTGCAAAGTAAATTCGATGTCCACCAGCCCGCCAAACCCCAGCTTGATATTTTTGCCCTTTTTTGCTTCCAGGGCCAGTTCCTTTTCCATCCGTTCCCGGCTCCGGGAAATTTCGATCAAAGCCCCGTATTCAAATTTTTTCCGGTAAGTGAATTCGTGGGCCACCTTGAGAAATTTTTCCCCCAGTTCGGGACTGCCCGCGACAAAGCGGACTCGCGTCATCGCCTGTCGTTCCCAGATTCTGGCGCGGGTTTTAAAATATTCTGTATAACCCTTGACCGAAAGCACCAGATCCCCCTGATTGCCTTCCGGGCGAAGATCAGTGTCCACCTTGTATGCAAAACCGGCGGGGGTCATTTCTGAGGTGAGTTCATAAATCAATCGGGAAACTTTCACGTAGTGATCGATCAACTCGGCGCGCGACAGAGTCTCTTCCTGAGAGTCCGGCCGGTCGTAAACAAAGATAATGTCGAGGTCCGACCCGAAATTGAGTTCACGGCCACCCAGTTTGCCCAGACCAAAAATCGCAAAATTATCTGGCAACCGTTGCGATGATTTTTCGTTCAGTTTTTGAAAAGCCAAATCGGTCACGATTTGCAGGTATAAATCCGCAAGTGTTGAAAGGTCGGCCAACGTTCCCATCAGGTCCGCTTCCTTGATGAGATAACGAATGCCGATTCTAAGCTCCTCCCCATGCTTGAACCTGCGCAAAGCGATTTTTATCGAAGCGAAATCTTTGCACGACTGTAGAATCTTATGCCAGTCTTCGCAGGTTTTTTCCGGTGTTTTATAGCGGTAAATGGATTCCAAATCCAAAAGGATATCGACCAGATCGGGTTGTTTTATCAACGTCTGGGAAAGCAGGTCACTGCTTCCAAACAAGATGAGCAAAAGCTCCAACAGCTTGGTAGAGGAATTGAACAGGGACAGATAAGTTTCTCTTGCGCCCGAGGCTTCGACAAATTTGACAAGATTATCAATCGCCAAATCGGGCATGGGAACTTTGGCGCAGAGTTCCAGAATGGCAGGAAGGACGGCATAAAAATCCTGAATGCTTTTATCAGTGGGGTGAGAAAATTGTGGTCCGTCCCGCAACAAAGCCAAAAACCGGGCCACCCGCTTGGGATCGGAAAAACCACTTGCGTTCAAATGTTCGATCGAAAGCAGTTCTTCCTTTAACGACCGACGCTCGATTTCTCTGGATGCGATTTCAGCCGTTTCCTCCCTGGTTTCCTCAACCAGCAAATTGGCAAATAGTTTTCCTACAAACTTTGTATGGCGCCCAAATTCGCTCATCAACCGTTCTACCAGCAGTTTGGGATTGTCCTCATCCAGTCGCATTTTGCGAGCCAGAACTGCCAATTGAATTTCATCATCCGGTAAAACGTGGGTTTGCAGGCCAAAAGAGATTTGCACCCGGTTTTCCAAAGTGCGCAGAAAAATATACGCTTGTTTCAGGTTGTCATAATCTTCCTGAGTCAAATATCCATACTCACGCAACCGGGCCATGATCTCGAGGGTGGGGATCACCCGCAAACTTTTGTCTTTGCCGCCGAACAAAAGCTGATACGCCTGAACGATGAATTCAACTTCCCGGATACCTCCGAAACCCAGTTTGATGTCTCCCCTGCCGGTTTTCTTGGTTTTAATGCTGGCGTTGATTTTATTTTTCATCGTTTTGATTTCTTCGATGGCCGAAAAATCCAGACTGCGCCTGTAGATGAAAGGAGACAACAGGGAAAAAAATTCTTCTCCAAGCGGGATGCTTCCGGCACACACACGGGCTTTGATGAGGGCCTGCCGTTCCCAGGTCCGCCCCCAGGATTGGTAGTACACTTCACAACTGGTCAGGGAGTTGACGATCTCTCCGCTTCGCCCTTCCGGGCGAAGATCGAGATCCACGCGGAACACGCTGCCATCGGCGGTGATTTCGTGAATCGTTTTAGTGACCAACTGAGCGAGTTTGGTGAAATATTCATGATTGCTGATGCAGGTGAATGAATTGCTTCCGGTTTTGTCCGGGCGGGTTTCCCCCTTACTGGAGGTGTAAATATAGATGAGATCGATGTCGGAACTGAAATTGAGCTCATTGCCTCCGAGTTTTCCCATTCCGAGAATGGTGAATTCGGATTTCTTCCAGACCCCCTCGGCGTCCTGATAAAAAGGAATGCCATATTTTTTTTGACACACCTTGTCCGCATATTCATAGGCGATTTGCAGGCACACATCGGCCAGATTTGAGATGTCCTCCACCGTTTCCTGCATGTCCGCCTTTCCCAGTAAATCGCGCAACCCAATACGGATGTATTCTCTTTTTTTGAACCGGCGCAAAAGACCGGGGGTTTTTTCTGAAATATATTCTCCCTGAGACAGGTCATGAAAATCGCGCATGAGGGCGTCCAGCGACCGGAATTTGTTGAGAATGTCAGGATGTTTCAACCAGTCAAAATGGGCGGGGTCCTTGAGCAGGGTGTCTGTCAGAATTTGACTGCCGGAAAAAAGAACGATCAGGGCTTCGAGAAGATCCGGGTTTTCAGCCAGGAAGGTGTACAAATAATTTTTATCAAGAATCTTGTCCGCGAAGCGTTCTAAATTGGTCAGCGCAAGATCCGCATCATAGGAGCGTCGGAGACCATCGAGAAGGGCAGGAAAAAAACCTGGGATCAGGTCCTTAAAACCCGCCTGGCCGGACAAAGCGGAAAGAGTCTTCCAGGCTTTTTCCGTATCATCGATACCGCTTTTTTTGAGGACTCCTTGGCATTCGGAGTCCAGGGCCTGACCTTGATAAATGGATTGAAAAAATTCCGGGCGGATATTATTCATCTAATGACACAGGAAAAGAAATTTAGTTGTTGTAAATTTAGAGACGAAATTTGCCTGGCTGTCAGGTCAATGTTCCCTGAAAAATAGTCACCGCTTGTCCGCCTAAGAGAACTCGATCTTCTTTCAGAGTCACCCGGACAAATCCTCCGCGCAAAGACGCCTGATAAGCCAGCATTTCCTGCTTGTTCAGACGGTTTGCCCAAAATGGCCCTAAACTGCAATGGGCAGACCCGGTCACCGGGTCTTCGTCGATTCCCGCTCCTGGAGCAAAAACCCGGGAGACAAAATCGTATTTTTTGGAATCCGCAAGACTGGTCACTATGATACATCTGACGGGAAAGGTTTTGAGTGTCTGTAAATCCGGTTTGAGGTCGGTGATTATTTTTTCACTGCTCACTTCAACCAGATAATCCGTCCCGTCTCCACCGATGAATTTAGCATCTATACCCAAAGCCTCGGTCAAACCCTTGGGCGGTTGAATGGGTTCAGCGGTGTTTGCGGGAAAGTTCAATTCGATCCATTCTCCCATGAGGCGGGCTGTTAAAAGCCCGCTCCTGGTATTGAAACGTGCGGTTTGATCGGTCGGCAAAGCGCCTGCTTGCCACAGCGCATGCGCACTGGCCAAAGTGGCATGTCCGCAAAGATCCACTTCTGTGGTGGGAGTGAACCAGCGGAGATCATAGGTGTCGGCGTTTGGGGAGAGAAAGGCAGTTTCCGATAGATTCATTTCACGGGCAAAATTCTGCATCCAAGTTTCGTTGGCGGGTTCTTCTAGAATACAAACCGCCGCAGGATTTCCTTTAAAAGGTTCTCCCGTGAATGCGTCCACCTGAAATAATTTTATGGCCATGATCTTTTGCCCGATTAAACTTGTTCTATGAAATTAATCCAAAAGAAAAGCCCCCTGGGAACACCCAAGGGGCCATCAAAACATTCACCACCCGAACAATGGGACAACCTCACGCATCGTAGTACATATGGAATTCCAAAGGATGCGGTCGCAATCTCAGAGGGGCGATCTCATTTTCCCTTTTGTAGTCGATCCATTGATCGATGACATCCTGAGTGAAAACGTCGCCTTTCAGGAGAAAATCATGGTTCTCTTCCAAAGCGTTCAACGCGTCATCCAGTGAGTGGGGGAGGGTGGGTATCTCCGCAAGCTCTTCCGGTCCCAATGCGTAGATATCCTTATCCAGCGGTTCGCCTGGATCGATTTTATTTTCGATGCCGTCCAATCCTGCCATGAGCATGACGGCAAAAGCCAGATACCCGTTACATGAAGGATCGGGATAGCGGATTTCCACACGTTTGGCCTTCGGACTCGGAGAATACATGGGAATACGGCAGGCTGCGCTTCGGTTGCGGCTCGAATAAGCCAGGTTCACCGGCGCTTCAAACCCAGGCACCAGCCGTTTGTATGAGTTTGTCGTTGGGGCTGCAAAAGCGCAAATGGCGCGCGAATGTTTCAGGATACCGCCGATGTAGTGCAGTCCCAGCTCACTGAAACCGGCATAGCCGTTGCCTGCGAAAAGAGGTTTGCCGTTTTTCCATATACTCTGATGGACGTGCATTCCGGTTCCGTTATCGCCATACAAAGGCTTGGGCATGAAGGTTGCCGTTTTGCCATGTCTTTTAGCGACGTTTTTGACAATGTATTTGTACCATTGCAGATTGTCCGCGCACTTGACCAGAGATGAAAACCGCATGGCGATTTCGTTCTGTCCGCCGGTTGCGACTTCGTGATGGTGACACTCCATCGACATTCCCACCTGTTCCATCAACAGCATCATTTCAGAGCGCATGTCCTGAAAAGTGTCCACGGGAGAAACCGGGAAGTATCCTTCCTTGTGCCGTGGTTTGTGCCCGAGGTTGGGGCTTTCATCCCGGCCGGTATTCCAACTGCCTTCTGCGGAATCCACCTCGTAGAACGAATGGTTTGAGGCCAGGTCATAGCGCACGTCGTCGAAAATAAAAAATTCCGCTTCGGGACCAAAATAAGCCGTGTCGCCGATGCCGGTGGACTCGAGATAAGCCTCGGCTTTTTGTGCGATGTTTCTGGGGTCCCGGGTGTATTTTTCCTTGGTGATCGGGTCGACGATGTTGCACAGCATGCTGATGGTTGGAATTTCCATGAAAGGGTCCATGACCGCTGTTGTGGAGTCCGGGATGACCAGCATGTCACTGGCGTTGATCGCCTGCCATCCGCGAACGCTGGAGCCGTCAAACCCAAGGCCTTCTTCAAACAGATGCTCTTCCAACTCACTTATGGGAACGGAAAAATGTTGCCAGGTACCCAAAAGGTCCATGAACTTCAAATCTACAATGCGAGCATTGTTTTTCTTCGCCAAATCCACCGCTTCTTTTGGGGTCACTGCAAGCTCCTTTCCCAAGTTATTTAAAACTTTGAATGTGTTCGTTAGTCGCCAATAAAGATACGGGCGAAACTCCACCCGGATGAGACTCTTATTAGGGCCGGGATTCAATTTGCCAACAATTGGTTATGACAGAAAATACCGTATTTTCCTGCAAACGGCAAGCACCGGCTTTTAAATCGCCTCTTCGCCCCGTTCTCCGGTGCGGATACGGATGGTGTCGAGCAGATCGGTCACAAAAATTTTGCCATCACCGATTCTGCCTGTCTGCGCGGCGGACATGATGGTATTGATCACATCCTCCACCTGCCCATCGCTGATGATGATTTCCAGTTTGATTTTTGGAAGAAAATCAACAACATATTCGGCTCCCCGATACAATTCCGTGTGCCCTTTCTGGCGGCCAAATCCTTTCACTTCGCTGACCGTGATGCCTTTGATCCCGATCTCATTCAATTTATCTTTCACTTCATCCAATTTGAATGGTTTGATGATCGCTTCAACCTTCTTCATAAATTTATTCCCCTTTTTCATGACTCCCGTGATTCGAATACCCGGTCTGGGTCTGACAACCCCCGTCTTTTTCCAAATGCTGTTGAACCCAAAAGGTCGATCCGGACAAATGGGACGGTTCAAGTCAAACTTGTTGCCCCCCTGACAGCATCGCTGATGCGTTGCTTTAATATCTGCTACAGGTATTTGGTCAAAATACACCTTTTCCTTTATTGGCAATTATTCAATATTCATGCCAATGCAAGAAAACCACCACGTCAGAGTAAATCTCTAACCAATTAATTTCTAAAGGGTTTAAAAACAGATTGAACTATACCTCATTGAATGAAAAATTTCAATTCCTAGAATTGCCCGCTTTTTAGTCAGTCGACACAAAAAATGATAAAAAATAAGGCTCTTTTTATGAACAGGCTATTCACAATCCAAGGTCAGCTGGTTCAGAGTTTTTTCCAGGCCCAGCTGTATTTTTTCAAGAGATTCTTCATTTGTATTGCGGGATATATGGATGGGGTCCCCCGAATTCAAGGTGCATCGGGTGAAGGGAACGGGGATAATAAATCGATCCCAACTGTTCAGAGTCCATTTACGTCTGGCATCATAGGCCATTGGGATCACCGGAGCGCCTGTGATCCCTGCAATTTGCAGGAGTCCCGGTTGCACTTTGCAACGGGGGCCTCGCGATCCGTCCGAAATGGTGACAATCCGTCCCCCACGCTTCAATACCTTGATGAGAGAACGGGCCGCTGGAACCGCTTTTTTGTAAGTAGAGCCGCGGATGATGGAAAACCCCATCAATTGTCCCAGACGAGCCAGAATGTCGCCGTCCTGACTGGGACTGATCAACAAGTGTAAATCGGTGAATGTGCGAAAGTAGTATAAGAAGTAGAAGATCTGACCGTGCCACAGGGTCAGGATAAATTTCCCCGGAAGATGCCGGGTATATTTCTCGCCATCTGGATTTTTAAAGGTCAGGCTTAGAGTGAGGCACCATACTTTGAAAACGCCAAATATCAGGTAAGGGAAAAAATAATTATTAAGAAGCTTTTTCATTTCCAGTTTGCTCATCGAGATATTGGCAAATGCTTTTGGCCACGCGATTCATGACCCCAGGCTCGCCCAGGGATTCGCGGATTTTTAAAAGTCGCGCTCTCACTTGTTGCAAGCGTTCGGGATTGTTGAGATGATCGAGCGCTTCTTGGGCGATTTTGTCCGGAGTCGCGTCTCCCTGAATCAATTCAGGAACCACGCGCTCCCCCGCCACGATATTGACCAGCCCGATCATTTCCGTGTCTATCAGAATCCGGGCCAAAAAATAGGTGAAGGCTTTGAGTCGGTAAATAATGACCATGGGACAGCCTAAAATCCCCGCCTCCAGGGTGGCGGACCCTGACGCGACGATCAGAAAATCACAGCAATTGATCACATCATAAGTTTTATCTTTGACCAGACGAATGTTAAGAGGGTTGTCCCCTAACTGCTGACGGATGAGTTCGGGGTCGATAGTGTCTGCGACGGGAAGGATGAACTGACAGTTGCCGAGTTCATTTTGAATTTTTTGCGCGGCCTCCAGCATGATCGCTAAAAGCGATTGAATTTCATTTTTCCGACTGCCGGGAAGCAGGCCGATGGTTTTTTTATCCGAATTTAATTGAAATTCCTTAAGCGCTTCTTTTTTTTCCATGGCAGGATGAACTTTATCTGCAAAAGGGTGGCCCAGAAATTCCGCGTCCACTCCTGCCGATCGGTATAAATCTTCTTCAAAGGGTAGGACCACAAACATACGGTTGACCGTCTGCCGAATTTGCTTGATGCGCCCCTTGCGCCAAGCCCAGATTTGCGGGCTGATAAAATAAAAAACCGGAACGCCCGCCCGTGTGCACAATCTGGCCAGTCTGAGGTTCAGGGTGGGGTAGTCGATGAGGATGGCGGCCGTATACTTGCCGGAAGCAATTTCCCTGGAAAGCGTGCGGTAAACTTTTAGATAATGCGGCAATTCTTCCAGAATTTCGATAGCCCCAACGGCCCCCATTCTTTCGATGTCAAAAAAAGTTTCCACACCTAGAGAGCGCATTTTCTTGCCACCCATGCCAAAGAACCGGCATTCGGGACGGAGTTTTTGCAACGCTTCTACCAAATGGCTTCCGTGCAGGTCGCCTGAAGCTTCGCCCGCCACGATGAGGGTGTTAAACGGTTTTTTATTCATTCAGCTAGTGTCCTATGAAAATTTTTTCACCCCCCCTAACCCCTTCATAAGAAGGGGGGCCTTGAAGCCCCACTTTTAAAGTGGGTTAGGAGGATTTCAAGAGGTTCGAAGGCGTGTTTAAACTCAAAAATTGCAGGATCATTTGTAAGAGTATTTCCGGGACAGGACACTTTTTAAATATATCTTTTGTTTAATGGCGACCAAGCATCTACAGCTTTGACAGATTTTTCCTTAGTGAATACCGCATGAGGAATGTCAGAAGGGATAGCTATAACTTCATCTTTTTTGACACAATATGAATGACCTGCCACATCAAAAAAGAGTTCACCTTCTAATACCATTGTGATTTGTTCACTTTCATGAGAATGCTGTTCAAAATGGCTGTTCCGTTCAACCTCGAAATAAGTAAATTGTGTTTTATCGAGGGAAACCCCCCACATTTTCACGCCCGGACCGTCAGTTTTTAGAACCAGAGTTTCACGGGGATGATATTGAGTAAGGCCTGAAATTTTTAAATACATACAAACAGCTGTTTCAGGACATATAGACTGGAATTCGCTTGATATTTTTATAGAACCTGGAGCATTCTCTCTGATTATGGTATTGAATCCCAACTTTTTAAAAAAATCTCCCGCTGTCAGGGTTAATAGGAACAGTTCATTAATATTCTGAAGATGTGCATGGGAAAGGAGCCGCCCCACGAGTTCTTTCCCTATCCCGTTCCTTTGGCATGAGCCTTCTATACACAAAGATCGTAACAATCCAGTATCACGATAAACTTCCAGCCCAATTGTACCGATAATGCCTTCTCCATTTTTAGCTATCAGGAAATTATCGATATTTTCAGAGAGTTCATGTGATGGCAGATTAGACTTTTCTAATAAGCTCTGTATTTCAAGTTTGTCTTTATTGCTAGCGAAAGCGTACTTAATATCTTTCATTTAGACCTCTTCGTTTTTATATTTTCTTTTGGCAACCCCTTTTTGAAATGGATATTCTACCGGCTATAACGAGACATCTATGCCATTGCCAGTAAGCGCAGACATGCCAGATTCAAAATGTATCGACTCACTACCATCAAGTGATAACGGATATACCCTAACCTCCTTTAAAAATGGGGGACCTGTTCCCCTTTTGGCGAAAGGCGGCCGGGGGATTTGTAAAAATATTCATAGGACACGACACTGGATCAAGTTCAATGGAAACTCAGGAAGGCTTTAGCGGGGAGCGACGCATCACACGCATATCACCGATAAACCTGCCCGGTCCGCCATTTGCTCGACTTTGGTTTGGTTGGCCACCATCACCCGGTCAGCTTCCAGTGCCAGAACACAGGCACCGCCCGCAACCAGTCCTGTTATGGTTTTAGGCCCTATGCCCGGACTGTCGAAGCGATAATCCTGATCGGTTCGGCTGACTTTGACGACAACGGCTTTGCCTTTGGCCAGAGCGCATCCTCTTTCAATGGCGCGGTCGGTGCCTTCAATCGCCTCGACCGCAATGACGGTTTTATTATAGACAACCACGGTTTGACCAATTTCCATATCGGCCATTTTTTTTGCGATGGGCAAGCCAAACTGGATATCTTCCATTTCATTTTGAGAGGGCTTGCGTTTGGACAAGACTCCCGGTCCTGGAAAAATTTCCCGTAAAAATTTACGCTGATCCATCACCCGGAATCCTTCCTTGCGCATTTCCTCGATGACTCCCAGCATGAGGGTTTTGTCTTCCCGGTTTTTCAGGTTTTTAAAAAATTTAAGGGTGCGTAAATCAAACATCTGCAAACGAAAAATGACGCTCTTATCCACTTTTCCGAGAATGAGAACGTCCTCGATATTTTCGTCTTTCAGAGTTTTGAATATTTTGGAAGTTTT
>CAYPQH010000006.1:21046-31521 GCA_964412825.1 uncultured Nitrospinaceae bacterium
TTTTTTGCGCAGTCGATGAAATGCTGGAGTTCCAGTTTGAGGGGATTGTCTTTATGTACAAATATGCGTTCCACAATGGATTCCTGTTTGTACCTGAGAGATCCTTTGCTCAGTTTATGTTCCGACGATGAATCGCGCTGGACATAAATTTCCTGGTCGGTGTAGTCCAGCAATACATAAGAATCTTTCTGGGTAACGGAAAGGGTTCTTTCTTTATTTTGCGAGACGCGGCTGGCAACGATACTTGCGATACATTTGTTTTCAAATTCCATTTGCACGGTCACAAGATCGTCTTTGTCCGAAAATATGGAGGTTCCCAATACATGGATCTCCACAACTTTGGATTTGATCAGATTCAGGATAATGTCAATGTCGTGAATCATGACGTCTAAAACCACCCCGTCGTCCTTGATCCGCTCAGTGTAGGAACACATGCGTTTGCATTCCACGTAAACAGGATCGACCACGATTTTGTGCAGTTCCTGTACGGCGCCGTTGAAACGTTCGATATGTCCGATGTGCAGGGTCAACCCTTTTTTGGAGGCGATTTCAAACAGCTCTCTTGCTTGTTCCAAGTCGTCGGTGCAGGGTTTTTCGAGAAGAACGTGAATTCCGGAATTAAGAAAATCCTTGCCGACTGCGTAGTGCAATGAGGTGGGAACCGCGATGACTACAATATCAACCTTATCGTAGAAATCTTTATAGTCTGAAAAATAAGAACACCCAAAATTTTCAGCGATGCTGCGAGCCCGTTTTTCATCGATATCGGCTACCCCGACCAGAGTCACCTCGTTCATTCCCGACAAGACGCCGACGTGGTATTCTCCCATTTTGCCCACGCCAACAACGCCTGCTTTGATCCTCTTTGTCATTATTTTGTGATCCCGCGTGATGAATGATTAATGAAGTGGATAAGATATCTGATTTCATCATGCATTTCAATTTCCGTTTCCATTTGTTCAATGGCCTGGGTGGTGTTCAAAGCCGAATCTTGTAATAATTTAAACACATTTTTCAAAGCCGTTCGGATTTTAGGTTGTATCTGATTTCTCCTGAGACCAATGGCGTTGATACTGACCAGCCGGGCGGGAATGCCTTCGACCAGGGAAAAGGGAAGAATGTCTTTGGTGACAGCCGTTTTGCCCCCCACCATGGCGTTTTTCCCGATACGGACAAATTGATGCACTCCCACTTGTCCTGAAATAAATGCGTGGTCCTCCACGACAACATGTCCCGACAACCCGGTGTAGTTCACGATGATCACGTGATCGCCGATTTCACAATCATGGGCGATATGTACGTAATTCATCAGCATACAATGTTTGCCGATTTTGGTCGCCTGGGATTCTTTCACCCCTCTGTGAATGGTCACATACTCGCGGATGACGGTCCCGTCTCCGATTTCCACGGAAGAGGGGAGGTCTTTATAGTCAACCATCTGGGGGAAGTCTCCAATGGAAGCCCCGCAATGTATTTTGCAATCGCTCCCGATCACCGTCCTGGGGTGAATGTAAACATGGGGGCCAATTTCAGTGTTGTCGCCAATGACCGTATTGGCCCCCAAAATAGAGAAAGGCCCGATGGAAACATTTTTCCCCATGAGTACACTGGAATCTATCTCAGCACTTTTGTGAATAGTCACCTTAAATATCTCTGATGGGTTTACACTTTGAAGCAAGAAGCTGGAACTTGTCTGGACTCAGGGCGGGTGACGGGATTTACAAAATCTTTTTTTTGGGAAAAATTATTCAGTTTTTCCCAGCATCGCCTGCAATGTGCATTCTGTTGCCAAAGCGTCGCCGACGAAAGCCTTGGCGTCAAACTTGAACAAGGTCCCCCGTTGCTTAGTTTTATTCAGTTCAAGCCGTAATTGATCCCCCGGAACCACGGGTTTGCGGAATTTGGCTTTCTCGATCCCGGTAAAAAAAACCGATGCATGTCCCTCTTTCTTTAAAATTTTCAAGGCCAGAATGCATCCCACCTGGGCCAGGGCTTCAATGATCAAAACTCCAGGCATCACCGGGAAGTCGGGAAAATGCCCCTGAAAAAATGGTTCGTTGGACGTTACGTTTTTGATTCCCACGATCCTGGATTCCATATCGCATTCAATCACCCGATCGACTAATAAAAAGGGATAACGGTGGGGAATGATACGCTTGATTTCGTTAATATCCATCATGGCAATAGATTGAGTTATGAGAGGAAAAACCAAACCCACATCTGGGTGAGTTTATTTATGAATTCTATCGTAAGTTTTTGTGGCCTGCTCTGTCAGGTCGTTTCCGGTATTGCTATAAAGGACGGACTTCTTTTCCAGAATCATGGTGTATTTGCGTTCTTTACCTAATTTTTGAATGACTTCCAGCATCTGTTTCAAAAATTTTCGGGTCATTTCTTTTTCTTTTATGCCAAACTCTTTGTTTTGATCTTCAACATAACGCTCGAACGCGATTTTTTCTTTTCTGAACAGATCCTCTTTTTTCTTTTTCAGCTTTGGATCGAGGATAAAACTTTGTTTGTTTAAATCTTCCAAAAGTTTTTTTATTTTATTCTCTTTTTGGGTGATCACAGCCCTTTGTTTTTTGAAGCTGAGTTTAAACTTGGAAAAACCTTTCTTCCATTCCTTAGTACTTGATATGGATTTTTGCACGTCAATAAAACCAACTTTGCCTTGAGCTGCGGCCACACCGATAGACAATAACCACACCAATATCGTAATTGACAACAAACGGCAACACCCGGTCATGGACCGCGTCAAATTGTACGGCATTAAAATTACCTCTTAAAAAAATTGAATTATCTTAATCATGGCGACTAAAACGCACTACCCGCTGTGAAATGAAATTGTCCCACTTCCTCTCCGCTTCTTTTGTCGAGCTTCACTCCATAGGCGATACCCACGGGACCGAAGGGACTTAAGAAACGCAAGCCAAGGCCAACACTGTGTCTCATATCGACCAGGTTGATGGTTTTTGCAGTGTTGGAAATGTCGATGCCAGTGCCACTTCCAAAAACATTGCCCCGGTCATAAAAAGCAAACCCGCGGAAAGCCTTTGAAAACGGGAACTGAAGCTCGAGATTAAATAATAGCGCCTGTGAACCGCCAACGGGTTCCCCCTGCGTATTGAGAGGGCCAACGTCGCGGATATTGAAACCCCGCAAGTCGTTCGCACCACCCATGAAAAAACGCTCAAAGGCAGGCAGAGTATCACCATTATAGGCATCCGCCCAATTGATTTCAGTATGAAAAGCCCCGACCAGTTTTCCGATGAGGGGCATGTAGTAAGTAAATTCATACCCGGATTTGATAAAATCGGATCCGCCAAGCGGGCCGCCCGCATACTCAAACCGTACCACATGCCTATAACCCGTGGAAGGGTTTAAAAAGTCATCGCGTGTATCCCGGGTGTAGGTGGGGGAAATCCGACTGGTGGAGCGGGTCTCATTTTTAAGAAAATCCGTTATATCCGCGGCCTCTACGTCTGTGACCCTGACATCTTCTAAGCGATAATTGAGACCGATCGCATCATATTCGGTCAGCGATTTACCAACCCTGAGCCCGCCACCCCGCCTTCGGGAATTGAAACTGAAAAACCGCTGATCGCGATTGAACAAATCGATTCCCGCCAGGATTTCCGTATCGAATAATCGGGGTTCGGTGAAAGCCAGATTGAAATCACTGCGTATAGCGGACAAACTGGTGGAAAAAACCAGCCGTTGCCCCCGACCGAACAGGTTGTTTTGCGAAACGGACCCGGTAAAAATTACTTTTTCCACGGAACTGAATCCGGCGCCCACCGAAATGGACCCTGTCGGGCGTTCGGTGACCGTGGTGGTGATATCGATCAAATCCGGGCTTTCGCCACGCTTGGTATCGATCTTAACATCTTCAAAAAACTGGGTGTTGTTGATCCGCTGTTTGCTCCTTCTCAGCTTTTGGCTGTCGAACAAATCACCTTCATGCAGACGGAATTCCCTGCGGATAACATTGTCTCTCGAACTCACGTTTCCTAGGATGGATATTTTCCCGACGTAAACTTTTTTGCCTTTTTCAATTTCAACGACCAACTGGACAACCTTTTTTTCATCAATGATTTTTGTGACCGGATTGACGTCGGCATAGGCAAAACCCCGGGTCGAGTAAAGGTCGGAAACTCTTGAAACGTCTTCCCGAATTTTGGATACGTTGTAGTTTTCGCCTTTTTTTGATTCGATGACTTCAAAAAGTTCTTCTTCAGTAAAAGTACCGTCTCCATTGACTGCAATCGATTCGATCTTGTAGAGCGACCCTTCCACAACGGGGATAGTAATGTATATGGCTTTTTCCTTCTTATTGACCTTGATCTTGGGGTCCAATACACTCACCCGGATGTATCCGTGGTCCTGGTAAAAGGCTTCAACACGGAACACGTCCAGTTTTAAGATGTCCTTTTGGTAGACCCCGGAATCATTTAAAAAGGAGAACCAGGTTTTTTCCGAAGTCTCCAGTTGCTTGCGCAGGACCTTGTCGGTGAAGGCTTTGTTTCCTGTAAACCGGATCTTTTCAACGCTTACCTTTTCATCTTCAGTGATTTGGATGGTGACATCCACAAGGTTATTGGGTGTCAACTCCGTTTCGATTTTGGTTTCGGCAAAAAAGTAGCCTTTGGTTTTATAAAGTTTATTGACCGCTGTAATACTCGACGCGATATTCCGATCGTGAAAAGCCGCCCCGCGTTTCAACCCGACCTGCTCCATGATATCTTCGGAATCAATTTTACTATTGCCCACGATTTTTAAGTCGCCGATAGAAGGAATTTCCACGACTTTAAAAATAACGGCCACTCCGTCTGGCACATTTTCCGTTTCCACCTGAATGTCTTTAAATTGCCTCAGGTTGTAAATTTCTTCGATGTCTTTTCTGATTGTAATACGGGAGACGGGTTCGCCCACTTTGGTTTTGATGTAATAGAGGATGGTGGAATCGTCGACCCGCTTGTTTCCCTGTACCTTAATGGACTGAACGATCTCTCCTTCCTGAGCATAAACCAAAACGGAAAAAAGAAACGAACATTGCAGAATCCAGATGGACAATAAAAACTTGCGGACACTCATCATTGGCGTGGAGGTATTTCTTATTCTAAAATGGTTTGGAAAGTTGGGTTTTTTCTAGATTTTGGCCAAAAAAAAGTACTAAGCTTTCAATCGTTAAAGCCAGGAAAGCTTAGTACTTTTAAAAAAATCTGCATCCATCCCCGTTAAAATTCAATGGCAATTTCAAGCGGGAATCAAACTTGATCAGCAGGCATTCAGAGCGCCAGCGGATTTTTCCGTGAACACCAGCTCATCGCCCTGCAAAGACACTTTAATGTGCCCGCCGTTTTTGAATCGGCCCTTCAACATTTCATCAGAAAGCTTGTCTTCAAGATATTTCTGAATGGCGCGTTTCAATGGCCGGGCTCCATAAGTCTTGTCAAATCCTTTTTCAGCAAGCCATCTCTTCGCTTCCAGGGTCATTTCCATGGTGAGGCCCTGCTGAATAAGCTGTTCGTTCACTTGCTCCAGCTGAACGTCGAGGATTTGGACAATGTGCTCCAGATCCAAAGGCCGAAACACCACCATTTCACTGAGCCGGTTCAGAAATTCAGGGTTGAAGGTTCTCTTCAGATCCTGACGGATTTCTTTTTGCATTTTTTCATAGTTCAGTTCGTCATCGTCTTTGTGAAAACCAAGGGTCGTCCCCTTGTCCAGACTTTTGGAACTGATGTTGGAAGTCATGATGATGACGGTATTTTTGAAATCGATCACCCGGCCATAGCTGTCCGTCAAACGGCCGTCATCCATGATCTGCAATAACAGATGAAACACATCCGAATTGGCTTTTTCTATTTCATCGAACAGCACCACGGAATAAGGCTTCCGGCGTACTTTTTCGGTCAACTGCCCGCCCTCTTCATAGCCGACATACCCTGGAGGCGCTCCGGTCAGACGGGAAACATTGAATTTTTCCATATACTCGGACATGTCGAGGCGAATCAGAGCGTCTCGGTTGCCAAACAGAAACTCGGCGAGAACGCCTGCAAGCTCGGTTTTTCCCACCCCGGTCGGCCCCAGGAAAAGGAAGGAGCCGATGGGCCGACGCAAATCCTTGAGCCCGGACCGCGACCTGCGGATCGCCTTAGTGATGACTTTGATCGCCTCGCTTTGACCGACAACTTTGGCCGCCATCTCGCTTTCCATGTTCAGCAGACGCGCGCTCTCTTTCTCCTCGATCCGGGAAAGCGGAATCCCCGTCATGCCGGAAACGACGGCGGCGATGTCATCCTCGGTGATGGAGGGCTCGGTCATGTCCTGATCTTTTTCCCAGGCGACTTTTTCCTTGTCCAGAGCTTCTCTCAGGTTCTCTTCCTTGTCACGCAAATCAACCGCCTTCTCAAACTCCTGGTTTTCAATGCAGACTTTCTTGTCTCGAATGATGGCGTCGATATCCCGTTGGATCTGGCGCATTTCCGGCGACTGGGTGACTTTCCGTAGACGCACACGGGAACCGGCTTCATCGATCACGTCGATGGCCTTGTCAGGCAAAAATCGATCGCTGATGTACCGGTCTGAAAAACGCACCGCCGTGACAATGGCCTCGTCGGTGATTTTCACTTTGTGATGCATTTCGTAGGGAACCTTCAAGCCCTTGATGATCTCGACGGTCTCGTCAACCGAAGGCGGGTTCACCACAATGGGCTGAAAGCGTCGTTCCAAAGCGCCGTTTTTCTCGATATATTTTCGGTACTCTTCGAGAGTCGTAGCACCGATGCACTGGATCTCGCCACGGGACAGAGCCGGTTTCAGCATATTGGATGCGTCCACCGAACCTTCTGCGGCACCTGCGCCTACCAGCGTATGCAACTCGTCGATGAATAAAATGATTTTTTCGTTTTGCACGATTTCTTTCATGATTCCCTTGAGACGCGCTTCAAACTGGCCCCGGTATTTGGTGCCCGCAATCAGCGAACCGAGATCCAGCGAAACAACTCTCTTGTCAAACAAGGTGTCGGGAACTTCCCGTTCCACCACCAGCTGAGCCAAACCTTCGACAATCGCCGTCTTGCCCACTCCCGGCTCACCTATCAAGACCGGATTATTTTTAGTACGCCGACTCAAAATCTGAATCACGCGTTCAATTTCTTTGCTTCGGCCAATGACGGGGTCCAGCTTGCCGTCTATCGCCATTTTCGTGAGGTCACGGCTGAACTCATCGAGAGTCGGGGTCTTGCCCACTTCACGAGCACTTTCCGTAGGCTCTTTGAACATTTCAGCGATTTTTTCTTTCACATCGTCGAAATACATTCCAAAACTATTTAGAACCAGACACGCAACCCCTTCTTTTTCTTTAAGCAAACCCAACAGCAGATGCTCGGTCCCGATGTAGTTATGATTCAGCGACCGTGCTTCCTCGACCGCGAATTCCAAAACTTTTTTCGCCCTTGATGTGAACGGGATGTCGCCAATGATCAGCGAGTTGGAACTGCGGGGAAGGTTTTTCTCCAATTCGCTTTTCAGCTCCTTGAGATCCGCCCCGGCTTTTTGAATAATCGCAACAGCGATGCCGCCGCCGTCTTTCACTACACCCTGCAATATGTGTTCCGTTCCGAGATATTCATGACGGTAGAGTTCTGCTTCTTCACGCGCAAGAATGATGACCCTGCGAGCTCTTTCTGTGAATCGTTTAAACATGATTCAACTTCCTCATAATAGATTTTTCGGGTTTACGCTTTGACAGGCTGGCGGGGTTGGCACCAGACTTTGCAAGCACGTTGTTTTGTCTTTTGGTACTCCACCCATTTTAGCAAAAGGAGCCAATTATACAAGGATTTATTTTGTGATCCGCACCCCGCTCTAAGCCATTGCAACTGTTAAGTTTTCCCCGGGTATTTCTGGTAAAAGTATCCGGTGATTTTGGTGGAATTGGGAGGGAAACTTTTCCTGGGAATTGATTTCGGAAAGATGCTTGCGGGCCCGCAAAACAGGTGCTGCTTTTTGTTGGATATCAACACCTGTTTTAATGGGGGTTGGAGGAAACCGGGGTGTTGAAAACCAGAGAAAAGGTTTGTGGATTTTATGAAAAAAGCGCCTTTAAAAAAAATAGAAAATTTTATTTTTCCAGGTGAAGCTGAGAAATCACAAGCCTGATTTCTGCGTCAAATAACACCGAACTGTCAAATTAATGACTGCTCGTTTAGTTGGTGTAGGAAATGAAAATCAATGCGTTAGGAATAACTGGCCTCTTTATGAAAACAGATCACAGCCGCTGTGGTGCTGGGCGGGTCGAATTCGTTGGCGCCTGTCAAGGTGACGCCGATATCCTCAGCTTTCAGGTTTTCCCAGATGATTTTGTTGTTGATCAAATCCACGATGGCCGGATACCCAGGGCTGTACCTTTGCCCATCACGGCTTTTTTTCAGCCCCACCCGCTTTTTGAGAAGATGGTGTATGTATTCCGCGAGATCCTCCGCGACCCGGTCGCATAAGCCTTGCAGGTAAAGGGCCGACTCTGAATCATGGTTCTTTTTAAAGTCCCGGATGGCAGGCTCTGCACCTGTGCCTGCTGTGGTGATTTGCAAGCCGATGACGTCCATTAGCCCCGACGATTTGGGGTGGAAGTATTGCGCGATGGAAAATTTATCCTTTCTGCCTTTGCCGATGCAGACGGTAAAATTAAACCGCGCGATCTCCTTGCCGGTGTTTTCGGGGTCGTACACAATGGCCTCGTCGCCTTCGGACTGGACGGGGAAAAGACCGAACCGGGCGCGGGGAACGATCCATTGATTGGCTTCGGCTTTTTCAACCCATTCTTCTTTCAATGCTTTGAGTTGCGCAAGGTCGATGCCTTTTTGTTCCCAGGAAGATTTTTTGCCAAATTTCCAATTCAGGGAATACAAACTTTTCTCATCCAGGTTCGGGCTCAACTTGCTCAGTTTAAATTCGACTCTGTGCACGCCAAATTCATCGAGGGAGACCTCGTGTTTTTTGAAACTCACTTTCCTTAGCGGAAGCGATGCCATTAATTTGTTGTGGCTTTCTTGCAGGCCCTTGGCACGCTCATATTCACGCACCAGCTTTTCCTTGTTTTCCTTGAGCAGAGAATCGCGGTTGGGTTTGTCCTGCAGGGCATTCATGATGTTCACCCCATCCATTCCGCTTTCGCAATAAAAAACATTGTCGAGAATGTGATCGGTATCGGATTGCCCGCGCATCGCCACAAATCCGGCATGGCGGTTGTTGACCGGAGCGCCGCCAATGAGAATGGGGATCGGCATTTCCTTCACCATGCGGGCGACAGTGATCATGTGGTTGGAGGTTTGCACCAGTAAAGCACTCATGCCGATGGCGTCGGCTTTTTCTCTTTTGGCGGTTTCAATAAACTTTTCCAAAGGAACCTGCACCCCAAGGTCGATCACCTTATAGCCATAGTTTTCCAACAAAGTCGCGGCCAGATCCTTGCCGATGCTGTGCACATCCTGATACACCGTGCCGATCACCACCACGCCCTTGTATTGCATTTCGGCCTCATCAGCGCCGGTTTTCATGCGCATATACCATTCCAGAAACCCCATGACATTGCGCATCACGTCGGCGCTTTTCAACAGATGCGGCAGGCTCACCTCGCCCCGCCCAAACGCGTCGCCCAGCTCACGCATGGTTTTCATGAGGTAGCCGCTGATAAATTCCAGCGGTTCGTGCTTGTCGACGATCAAGGCGGTCTCCTCCACAATGCGGTCGCGATATTCAAATCGATTGCCGTCTTTTTCCACCGCACCCTCTTCTTTTTGCTTGAACCCGTCCTTGATTTTCTGGCAGATACGGTCCTCAATCGACAGACCCTCGTAATCGACTTTCTTTTTCACCTTGCCGGTCTTTTTGGTCACCGCGATTTCTTCGAGTTCCTCAAAGGCTTCCATGTTGCGATCGAGAATGACCTTTTTCGCCAGATCCACATCGTGTTGCGGCAGGCTCTCAAGAGGAACATAATGGTTGGGGTTGAGAATGGCACAGTCCAGACCCGCTTTTTGGGCTTCGTCGAGAAACACGCTGGTGAGAACTTTGCGCATGTAGGGTTTTTGTCCCAGACCGTTGGTCAGGTTGCCGACCCCGATGGTGGTTTTAAGATCGGGATGAATGGCTTTGATTCTGGGCAGGCAATCCAGGGTTTCGGCGCAAAAATTAAGACCCTCCACCGATTCACTGCCAATCGGGTAAGCGTTCACGTCGATCAACAACTGGTCCGGGGTCACCCCGAATTTTTCTTTCGCCTGCTGGACAATTTCTTTGGCCAGATCGAATTTTTCCTGGGAAGTCTGTCCTGGCCCTTTTGGGCCATTTACCAGGGCGACGTAAATCGGGTGATGTTCATGGGTGATGGAAAGCACCGCGTCCTGTTTGCTCACGCCCTTGCTGTATTCTTCCAGGCTGATGGAATTGATGATGGGCCGTCCGGGATA
>CAYPQH010000007.1:0-23913 GCA_964412825.1 uncultured Nitrospinaceae bacterium
CGAATCCATATGGGCCATGTGCGCAATTACGCCATCGGCGACGCCATCGCCCGGTTCAAACGCATGCAGGGTTATAACGTTTTGCATCCTCTGGGCTGGGACGCGTTTGGCATGCCGGCGGAAAACGCGGCGATCCAAAACAAAAGTCATCCCGCCAAGTGGACGTTTGAAAATATCCGCACCATGCGCAAACAGATCAAACGCCTCGGGTTCAGTTACGACTGGGACCGTGAAATCGCCACCTGCCGACCGGAATATTACAAATGGAATCAATGGTGCTTCCTCAAGTTTTTAGAGAAAGGCCTGGCGGTCCGAAAAACCGCCACGGTGAACTGGTGCGCCGCCTGCTACACCGTTTTGGCCAACGAGCAGGTGGTCGACGACTGTTGCTGGCGATGCGACGGCCCCGTTCAGCAAAAACAGCAGGAAGCCTGGTTTTTCAAAATCACCGAGTACGCGGACCGGTTATTGGACGGTCTCAAACACCTGGAAGGTGCCTGGCCCGAGCGCGTCATCACCATGCAAAAAAACTGGATCGGCAAAAGCCACGGCGCCGAGGTGGATTTTGTGGTGACGGGAACGCAGGAGGTCATAAAAATATTCACCACGAGGCCGGACACGCTGTATGGCGCGACCTTCATGGTCCTGTCTCCTGAGCATCCGCTGACGAAATCGCTTTCCCAAGGAACTGCTCAGGAGCATTTAGTTAAAGCGTTCATCCAAAAAGTCGCGGGCGAAGATAAAATTCAGCGCACCAGCGAAACCGGAGACAAGGAAGGCATTTTCATAGGCGCTTATGCGGTCAATCCGCTTACGGGCAAGGAGATTCCCGTCTGGTCCGCCAATTTCGTGTTGATGGAATACGGCACCGGCGCCATCATGTCCGTCCCGGCGCATGACCAGCGCGACCTGGATTTCGCGCGCAAATACGACCTGCCCGTTAAAGTGGTCATTCAGCCCAAAAACAGCGACCTGGACGCAGACACAATGACCGAAGCGTATAAGGACGAAGGAACCATAACAGGCTCCGGTCCATTCGACGGACTGGCCGGCAAGGAAGGCATACGCAAGGTATGCGAATTTCTTGCAGAAAAAAACATCGGCCACGCCACGGTCAATTACAAATTGCGCGACTGGGGGGTTTCCCGCCAACGCTATTGGGGGACCCCGATCCCGGTTGTGCATTGCGAAACTTGCGGCATCGTTCCCGTGCCCTACGACCAGCTTCCCGTGGAGTTGCCTTTAGACACCCAATTAGGCGACAAAGGCCAGTCGCCTTTAAAATCCTTAGCGGAATTCACAAACACGCCCTGCCCTCAATGTGACCGGCCCGCGAAAAGGGAAACCGACACGCTGGACACCTTCGTTTGTTCCTCCTGGTATTTCGACCGCTTCACTTCCCCTAGAAACGAAACCCAACCCTTCGACCCGGACGACGTGAATTACTGGATGCCGGTGGATCAATACGTCGGCGGCATCGAACACGCCATCCTGCATCTTTTGTATTCACGGTTTTTCCACCTCGTTTTAAAAGATCTGGGACAGATCGAAACTGCGGAACCGTTTGCCAATTTGCTCACCCAGGGCATGGTCATCAAGGACGGAACTAAAATGTCCAAGTCGAAGGGCAATGTGGTGGACCCGGACGACATCATCAAAAACTACGGCGCGGACACCGCCCGGCTTTTTATCTTGTTTGCCGCTCCCCCGGTCAAAGACCTGGACTGGAGCGACCAGGGAGTGGAAGGTTGTTTTCGTTTTCTAAAAAGAGTGTGGCGGATTTGCCAGGATTTTTTACCCGAAATCCAGTCCGCCAGTTCTGCGCCGGACCCCAAGGCTCCCACCACGAAAGAACTGAAAGCATTGCGCAGAAAAACCCATATCACCATCAAACGGGTGACCGATGATATCCAGAAGCGCACTCAATTCAACACCGCTATATCCGCCTGCATGGAACTGGTCAATCAACTGTATGTTTTTAGAGAATGGTGGAAGGAATCGGATAAAAATAATGCCAACGCGCAAAGTATCGTCAAGGAAGCCTTAGAGTCCCTGATCATCCTGCTCACTCCTTTCGCACCGCATATCACGGCAGAAATAACGTCCCTCCTGGACCCCGATCGAAATACCCAGAACACCCGCTGGCCCGCTCACGACGACGCGCTGATTCAGGCGGATGAGCTGTTGATCGTGATTCAGGTCAATGGTAAGGTGAGGGATCGAATCACTGTCCCGGCCGCAATGACCGAGGAAGATATAAAATCCCGTGCGCTGGAAAATGCTAAAATCCAGGAATTCATTGGTGAGAAGGAAATCAAGAAAGTCATCGTGGTCCCTGGCAAGTTGGTCAATATCGTGGTGAAATAATAAATGAAATTCCGAATCAAAATTATTGCCACCCTGATCGTGCTGATATTGATTTCAGCTTGTGGCTATCACCTCACCGGAACGGGCACGGCTTCCCTTCCAAAGCATCTGAAAACGGTGGCCATTCCGGTTTTCAGCAACACCTCGACTGAACCGGATATCCACCGAAATATGACCAACATCATTCGCCAGTCTTTCATCAACGACGGTCGCTTGAAAGTGGTGAATCGAAAAAACGCCGACCTGGTGATGCGAGGCATATTAAACTCTTACGCCTTACAGGCGGTGTCCTTCAATAGCAATGATATCGCCGTGGAATACTATGTGTTGCTGGGCGTTGCCATTGATGTCAAAGACATGGTGAAGCGAAAGCCGTTTCTGAAACAAAATTTCACCACCAAATGGGATTTTCGCACCACAGCCGACGTGATCAATTCCGAAGCCGCCCGCCAGACAGCCCTCAACAACGCTTATAAAGAACTGGGCAACCGCTTGGTGAGCATCGTCATCGACCAGTTTTAAAGCCACGTTCATTTTGAATCCTAAAGAAGCCATTCAAAAAATTGAACAGGGAAAAATCGCGTCCCTTTATTTTCTGTACGGAGAAGAACGGTTTTTTCACACCGAGATCATGCACGCGATTCTCAAGAACCTGATCACCGCAGACAATCGTGAATTCAACCTCGAAACCTTCGAGGCAAAAAGCAGTTCCGTGAACGACTGGATTTCGGCGACCAAAACCCTGTCTTTTCTCGGCGGGACCAAAGTGGTGATCGTAAAAAACCTTCATGAAATCACCCTGCCGCCTAAAGAATGCGAAGCCTTTTTAGGCTACATCAAAGATCCCATCCAGGAAACCTGCCTTATCCTGACTGCGGACAAAGCCGACCGGAAGAAAAAATTATTCAAAGCCCTCACTAAACATGCAGGTGCGGTCGTCTGCGACACCCCAAATGAAATGACTCTCATTCCGTGGATCAAAAAACGCGCCGAAACCCAGGGCTACAAACTTTCATCCGACGCGGCCCGCCAGATGGTCGAAAGAACTGGTTCCAAACCTGGTGTTCTGGCCCGGGAACTGGAAAAACTCATGACTTATGTGGGAAAAGACCGGTCCATCTCGGACAAAGAGGTGCTGGCGGTGGTGGGAGACATCAAGCAGGAAAACCCGTTTGCGCTGACCCAGGCGTTGAAAGAAAAAAATGCCCAGCAGGCACTCGCCCTCTTACACAATCAACTCGGCCACGGAGAAGAGCCGCTAAAAATTCTGGGGACGATCGTTTGGCAACTCAGGGTCATATGGGAAGTCAAAAACTATCAGCGACAAAAACTTCCACCCGCAAAAATTGCCGAGGCAATGGGAGCCAAACCCTTTATGGTGGAAAAGGCCTTGAAACACACGCCCAATTTCAGCCAACGGGATTTGATAAGGAGTTTTAAAAGTCTGGTTCAAGCGGACCGGAAACTGAAAACCTCAGGCCAACCTTCCCAGGGAATTCTTGAGTCGCTGATATTAACCCTTTGCGCCGGAAAAAACTGAGGATGGAGAGCCGCAAAAAATGCACGGCTCTTGCGTCGTTTTTCGGCCCCGGTTCAAGCGGATTGGGAAAGCTGATGAACCTTTTTGGCAAGGCCGGAAATTTTTCGGGAGGCTGTACGTTTGTGGATGACTCCCTTGCTGGCCACTTTGGAAATTGTTTTGATCGCCCCTTTTAATTCGATTTCAGCTTCTTTCTTATCTTTAGCCTCCACTTCCACCAACACTTTTTTGGTGGCGGTTTTGAGCTGAGTACGAAAAACCTTGTTTCGGGCGTATTTTTTTTCGTTTTGACGGTTGCGTTTGATTGCTGACTTATGATTTGCCAAAGATCCTTACCTTTCATGCATGCATATTAAAAAATAACCCGTCCAAACCCTTCGTTGAACGAGTCACGACCAATTATAGACTACCCCCCTCTGAAAATTTCACTCGGGATGTTGAGACCCACGACCCGGAACAATCGTTTAGGGAATGTAGTCATATACTTCAATCCGGTCGATGTTGTCAAGTCTCAAGCTTTTGGGCACCTCTTTCCCGTATAGACAAGGCCTGCCAGCTTAACACCTAGTACCTTGAAAAAAAAGGATTTTGAGAAATAAAATCCGCCAGGGACAGGGAGGACATGTATAAAGGAGACCCCAAGCGGTCAGCTTAGCATTTCCTTCCTTTCTTACTCCGGGTTTTCTTTTTATTTAGCAAGGACAATATTATTGTCCAAAAATAATTAAAAATTAAAGGAAACCCCAAAGAAGCCGATACCAGAAATAAGGCAATTATCCGTAATCCAAAAAATTAGAGTGGATTTAATGCTACACGGAAGAAAAAAAATGACACCATAAGGCTCCTGAAATCAATCATCCTCTAGGAACACAGGAAATTTTTTCATCTTACAATTACTGTGCAAATATATTTATAATTTAGTATAATAATAATGTCGATCAAAGCTTAAATACTTAATGAAATTAAAAGTTTCTCTATTCTCCGGAAAATACTCGGGGATGCAAAAATGAATCAAAAATTAAAACCATTTTCCATACTGATCGCCGAAGATGACGAGGACGATTATCTGTTGACTCTGGAAGCTTTGAGAGAGGCTAAATTTAAAAACACCGTGCATTGGGTGAAAGATGGCAACGAGATCCTGGAATATTTAAATTCCCGGTTGAATGGGAACAATGGTTCATCCGGGCAATTGCCAAGCCTGATCTTGCTCGACCTCAATATGCCCAAAAAAGATGGCCGGGAAGCCCTGGAAGAATTAAAATCCAACCCCAATTTCCGTAAAATACCCGTGATTGTCCTGACCACGTCGTCGGCTGATACAGATGTCACTAAATCCTACGATCTCGGAGTCAATTCTTTCATCCAAAAACCCGACCGGTTTCACGAACTGGTCGAAATAGTGCAAACCACATTCAACTACTGGCTCCATACCGTAAAACTTCCAAAATAAATTATTTTATGAATCAGGAAGCCTTTAAAATATTGATCGTCGATGATGATGATGACGACGCTTTTTTAATTGAAGAGCTCATTCAGGAGGGTCTCACCCATCCCTCACCGACCCTGAACCGCGCCAAATCCCAAAAAGAGGCCCTCCAGATGTTGGAAACAACCTCTTACGACATTGGCATTTGTGACTACCGCCTGGGAGAAGGCGATGGCATTGGCCTGTTACGCACCCTGCGGTCAAAAAATATCACCCTGCCAATCATTGTCCTCACCGGACAGGGGGATCAGGAAATCGCTGTGGAAGCCATGAAATCAGGCGCCACCGACTATCTCACCAAAGGCAAGTTGAACTGTGAGGCTTTGACTAAATCCATCACGCACGCCATTCAACTTCATCAGGAAGCCGAGCGCAGAATACACACCGAGGAAATGCTGAAAAAGTCTCATCAGGAACTGACGGTGGCTCATAAAGAATTGCAAGAGTCCCTCAACAAACTCACAACCGCCAAAAACCAGATCTTACGTTCTGAAAAACTGGCGGGAGTGGGGCGGCTGGCCGCCGGGGTTTGCCATGAAATTCTCAATCCGCTCAACATCATCTCCGGATATTCCCAGACCTTGCAAATGGAACGGCAGGACGACCTTGCCTTACAAGAAGATTTGGGTTCCATTTCGGAGGAAATTCATCGGATCGAGAAAATCGTCAGTGGGTTGTTGAAATTCTCACGCAAAAGAGACGTCGATCTCAAACATGCCGGGATCAATGAGGAACTGGAATCTGTCCTGTCCATCGTTGAAGGTGAAATGGGTATCGAAGGAATTGAAGTGGTGCGGGAGTTTGCTCCTGATTTACCCAAACCCCTGCTGGACACAGATCGAATGCGACAAGTTTTCCTGAACATCATTAACAATGCCAAATACGCCATGCAAGATGGCGGCAAACTCACCGTCCGCACCCAGACGGTTGATTCTGAAAACTCTTCCCACTTCACAGGCTCGACTCCCGAAGAAATGAAAAAAACTTTGAAAATCAGCTTTATCGACACAGGATCGGGAATTAAAAAAGAACACCTCGATCAGATTTTTGATCCCTTTTTCACAACCAAACCAGAAGACAAAGGCACCGGATTGGGCTTATCTGTTTGTTATTCCATCATTGAAAAACATAGCGGCACTCTGGAAGCGGAAAGCGACGGGGCCAATGGCACCACCTTTGTTATCGAATTGCCTTTAAACCAAAAGCAGGAAAAAGAAGATTTTTCGCCTCAACTCAATCCGCTCTGAATAGAAACCTCACCAGCCCCCCCATTGAGAGCGACCGCAAACTTTCTCTCCCTCAAGCAATACAAGGGTCCGCAACACGCATTCAAACTCCCTGTTACTCCAAAAAAAACAAGGGTGAGCTCAATTCCACCGGGGTGCGGCTGCTTCTCGGTTTTCGTCCTGTTCTCTCGCAACAATCCCCTCCCTATCCAAATTCATAAAACTTCGTTTTAAAAAGAATGTGACTCAGCCTTAACCCAATCGCAACAAAACACTGCCATCCTGATACCGCGATGGACACATTGACCGTTTACTGCATTTTTGGCGGATTCCACTCATCAGGGTTGAGGGTAGTCTCCTCCTCCGGTGCCTTGTATGAGTGGTTTTCGTCAATCACTCAATTTCTGACAAACCTTATATAGGGGATGAAAAATGGTTTCCGACATAAAAATTCTGATTGTGGATGACGGCACTCTTTCCGGCCTGCCTCTGCTGAAAGGGCTGAAGAAACACGGCTTTGATTATATCGAACTCGCGATCAACTCCAACTGCATGCTCGACTACCTGAATCATGGCCATGTCGGGCTCATCATTTCAAACTGGTCCCGAATAGAAATGCCTGGGAAGGAATTCATCAGCTTCCTTAAAAAGCAACCCAAGCACAAGGACATTCCCCTTGTCATGATCACTCATCCAACCGTCGCCATGAATTTTCAAGACGGGCTTTGGGATGAAAACGTCCGCTTTGTCAGCAACCCTCTCGACTTTAAAGTTTTAGCCGAAACGATCCAGGAAGTTCTGGGAAAGACAGAAGTCTTGAAATAAAAACGCTCCAGGAACGATCACCACCTGGCAATCACCGCCTGCAATTTGGGAATCGCACCTTGAATGTCTCTTTTTTGTAGTTGTTCCGTAAGTGAAGTGGCCTCGCGCAAAAGAGGGTCGATCTCGTGTTTTCTTGCCGTGAACAAGTAAAGTGAAATCAGGGCAAACAAGGGTTGCAGGATTTTAAGCGGGGTCCCCTGTTCCCGACCTAGACTAACGCGGTTTTGCAAAGTCACCACGGCCCGCTCGATGGCCTCTCGGAAAAAAATATAATTTCCCTCACCCTCCCTGTTCGCGGTTGAGGGTGAGTCCGTTTGACGCAATTCCCGGACTTCACTAAAATACGCGAGTCCCTCTTCCCATTGGCATTTACGCCAACAGGTGATTCCCATCAGGGTCAGGACACCCGCCTGACCGGGCGTATCCTGAATTTGCTTCTGAATTTCCAACGCCGACTTAAAATGCGTCACCGCCTTTTTCAACTGCGCCATTTCCCAGTAAACACACCCCAGGCTGGCATGAGAAACCGCCTTCTCCTCGTCACTTCCGTTTTCCCTGACCTGGTTCAAGGCCTTGTTAAAACAGGAGGCCGCTTTAGTGAACTGACGGTTTTTCTGCAAAGCAAAACCCAAATTTCTCAATGCCCTAAGCTCTCCCTCACGGTCTTTAAGCTCCTGCATTGTTTTTAAATCGTCTTCCAAATCGGCAATACTCAATTCGGTCATGTTCCCCGGTCCCGTTTAAAGGGCGCCTCTAAAAATTGCTTTTGGCCATGAGCGGCCCTTATAAAATAAGGGCACGCGAGTTGCCTGAAAGAAAAATATAGAATTATTAGAGCTCCCGTTTAAAGTTATAATACCGTCCACAAACCCGTCATTATAAAAACACCACTGAATTGAAAATTATTATGGAGGAGCCATGCCCCCCTTTCAAGAGATAGCCACCAGCAAAGTCAAGGAAATGCTGGAACAGAAAAACGTCAACGTTGTCGACATTCGTGATCCCGCATCCTTTTCCAACGGACACATCCCAACCGCCGTTTCAGTGAGCGACGGCAATGTTCAGGAGTTCACCCAAAGCACGGACAAAGACACACCCCTGGTGGTTTGTTGCTATCACGGAATCTCCAGTCAGGGAGCCGCCGCGTATTTTGTCGAGCAGGGGTTTAAAGAAGTTTACAGCATGACAGGAGGGTTCGAAGCCTGGCAGTCGGCTTATCCAGCAGAATGAAACGGGGTGACGCTGGGCCCAATATTACGTGCATTGGATTGATGGCTGATGAAATTCTTCGTAACGCTGAATTTAGCACCCGGAAATTTTTAAGGCCGCGCGTGGCGTCGGGCCTCCTTCCTAGCAGGCTTTTCTTCTCCGTGTGCCGGGGTTTTTTTAAGAAAACCAGGTGCGCCAATCCTCGCCGATCATGCCCTTGTCCTTATAACGCCTGAGTGCATCCTGACAATGGCAGGAAGGGTCAATTTTTCTCAATGCAAGAAATGCGGCCCGCAACAAACCGGGAAACCGTTTGATGGCATCGTCCACCTGAACGCGTTCCGCATCCGTCTGCATGCCTTCAAAGAGTTGGCCTGTTTGAAATTCTCTCGGCGTCACCCCTTCCGCAAAGTTGGTCAGGTAACAAAGAGATGCGTAACACATCTCCAGTTCGCGAGCCAGGAATGTTTCAGGTATCAGCGTCATGCCCACCAGGTCCGCGCCCAGGAGACGCAATTTCCGAATCTCCGCCGGGGTCTCCAGTCTCGGTCCTTCGGTACACGCGTACACCGCCTTTTCATGATGCGGTACACCAAGATCGTGCACGGCATCGTGCAGGACTTGCCTGATCTCAGGACAAAAAGATTCGCTCTGACGGATGAACCCCACCCCTGAATTTTTAAAAAAAGTGCTTTCCCGGTTCCTCGTTTCATCGATGAGATCATTCGGAACAACAAAGTCCCCCGGTTTGAAAGCGGTGTTGATGATGCCGGGACCGGACCACGAGACAATACGCTTAACGCCCATTTCTTTGAGCGCGTAAATGTTGGCGCGGTAATTGACAAAGGGCGCGGTGAGGGAATAATCGTTCTCGCCATGACGCGACAGAAAAAGAAACTCACCGGCATCGTCTTCAAACCTATGCAGGGGAGCGCTGTCTCCAAAGGGCGTTTTAAGGATCGTACAATCCAGTTCCCGGCCCAGGGTATTATCGGCAAGTAAATGGTACGCGCCGCTTCCGCCGATGACGGCTAAAGGAATATTCATGATAAAAAATAGTTTTCTTATTCGAGATAATTTTCTATATCGCCAACGTAATTGGCGGCGGACTCCCGAATACTGCGCATTTCCTCTTCGGTCAATTCCCGTTTCACTTTGGCGGGCGAGCCCAGAACCAGACTGCCGGGAGGAATTTTAGTCCCCGGAGTCACCAGCGCACCCGCGCCAACGATCGAGTGTTCTCCCACTTCAGCGCCGTCCATGACGATGGCCCCCATCCCGATCAGGCATCGTGAACCTATCGTGCAGGCGTGCAAAGTCACGTTGTGACCAACGGTCACTTCGTCGCCCACGATCAACGGAAGCGTCTTGCGAGCAACATGAAGCACACAGCCGTCCTGAATATTCGTGTAGTTGCCGATGCGGATATGGTTGACGTCTCCCCTGATCACAGCGTTGAACCACACACTGCTTTCTTCACCGATGACCACGTCGCCGATGATTTGTGCGCTCTCCATCACCAGAGCGGAATCGTCTATTTTTGGTGTCGTCTCTTTAAATGCATGAATCATTTTCTCTACCCTTAAATTTTTTGATTCGATATTGCGAATGTTTTTTAAATAAAATCCAACCTCAATTCCCCCTTATCGGCATGGGAATTATTTATACGGACCTTCTCTGTTGATCTCGCGCGCGTGGGTTTTCAGAATAACGCTCCGGCTTTTTTTCGCCAGTTCACGCCGGTCTGTTCCTCCTTCAATAGGGGCGTGCGCAAACACGGTCACCTCCAGACGCGGATTTTTCAGCAGTCGAAGCACGTGTTGAAAAAATGTCCCCTCATGCCAACAGGCAACGGAGGGTCGATTGCCATCACGATAAATAAGGGTGATCGGCACGACATCGCATCCTGCACGTACAGCGGCTTCAAACGTCGGGGATTTGAATTCGAGCACTTTAAGACCGTCTGTCGCCTGCCCCTCCGGAAACAAAATAACCGAACACCCTTCTTCCAACCGGGAGCTCATTTGCTCAATGATTTCTTTGACCTGATGGCGCTTGTCGCGCTCCGCAAAAATAGCTTCGCCAAAACGGGCTATATAGTTGAATAACGGCCATTCGGCGATTTCGGCTTTGGAAACAAAAAAACCCGGAAAACAACTTCCCAGCACAAAAATATCCGGCATCCCGATATGGTTGGCGACGACAAGAGAACCTTCCGGGACTTTAAAATCGCCGACCGTTTCAATGCGAATGTTAAAGAGAACGCAGGAACATCGCGCCCAAAGATGAGTGAACCAGGCCAGGAGAATGTGCCTGCGGTTTGTTGAAATAAACCCGGCCAACTGCAACACCCTGCCAATGCAGGCAAAACTCAGGTAAACGACGCAAACAGCCACAACCCTGACAAACACCAACAGATACCCCATAATGCGTTTCCTAGAAAGTTTGCGGCGATTTTTGTTTGATAGCCGTCATGTCGCAAAAACACAAGCGGCCCATATTGGCAAATAAAGAATTGACGCTCGACCCTAAGCCTATTTCCCCGGGTTCTGGACGAGCTAAAATTCGGAGCATTGCATTTGCGACCACCGACCATACCTTGTGACTGCGGAATATGCTATAGTGAATTTTATCCACACCGCAAAAATCTTTCGCGCTCGGCAGAAGATGAACCCGCCCACCCGCTTTTGCCCGCAAAAAATCATTGACCGTAGTGACCGCGTCTTTGGCCTTTTCATAGTCGATGGCGCTGTGCGGATAAAAAATCGACTTCAGAATGTGAAATTGACGTTTCGAAACGTCTTCTGAAAAATCAAGAGGGATGGGATGGACGAACACTTCCGCTTCGATGGCGTTTAATTTTTGGAACAAGGTTTCGAGGCAGGTCGTGATTTCTCGGACGGGAACGCCGTACATGATGTCGTTGCCGATATCGGTGATGAGGGCGATCACCCGACGGGCTTTTTCTGCCCGTTCGCTTGCGGACTCAAGGATACCCGAGGAACCAATCGCGGGATATCTGACATTGAAAATTCCCCCCTCAGCGCAATACCCACGGCCCGGACCCATTGCGTGCAAAATCTCGACCGGATCGGGGGCGAGACAACGGACGAGGCAATGGGCCAGTGCCTCATATCCTCTGGCAAGATTACTCGCTCCCATGAAAACGAAAAGATAGGGAGATTTTGCCTGTATGGGCAAAATTTTTGCAGGCGCGAAATCGTTTTGCAAAATGTTTATTATTGAATCGTCGTCCGCAGCATTTCGGGAACCCCCGCTCGGTCCGCGCTCTTATCCAGTTTTTTGTGCAGGTCTTTATAGAACGCGACCATTTTTTTGATATTGGCGGCTTTCGGATGACGCGTCAATTCCATTTTTTTAGCCTCCAATTCAAAATTTTTGATTTTAGTGACGTACCCCGAATAGCGCGTCTTCCACCACAATGCGGACTTTCCGCCCCATTGCGGGTCGTTGGATTCTCCCAACGGCTTTAAAATCATCTGGGAGCGGGCAGTGTCCATCTCCACACGGTAATCCCCAAGAAAGCTCATGCCCAGTAAACCGTCCATATCTCCCATCTTATTGTTGACGCTGGCCTCCACCAGTTCCCCTTTGGCATCTCCCACCCTCACAGTTTTGAGAGCCAACATGGGCATCCACACCATGCCTCCGGCGGTGGAAAAAGGAATTGCGGCGGATTTGGAACCGGTTCGATAACCCAATTTCTTGGCGATTTTTTCAGAAATCGTCACCAGCGAAGCACCTGTGTCCACCATCAACATGGCTTTGACCCGATCATTGAAGACCACTTCCACCATGAAGTTTCCACCCGCTGTTGAAATCAGCGGAATCACGTGCTCCTGGTTCCTCAATTTTGAGGGCGAATAAGAAGAGCGCACCGTTTTATTGCGCAAATACTGTGGACTGGAAACCGATGAGCCTCTGGCCGGTCGCGCCGCTTTGTATTTTTTAAATTTCTGGTCGTTCTGGCGATACTTGGCAGGAATTTTATGCAAAGCATCGGTGAAATGGGTTTTACCCTTGTCGTCTTTCCAGGAATACATGCCCGCCTCGGCCACAAGGGAAGGAAACGTGCTCAGACAAATGAATGCGCCTAAAGTGACGACTTTTAGATATCGAGTCATATTATTCCTCAAACATAATTGGTTTGACATACACTTCACGTGGCCGGGCCCCGTCCGATGGCCCCACCACACCTTCACGTTCCATGCATTCGACAATCCGGGCGGCGCGATTGTATCCGATACGCATTCTTCTTTGTATATATGAAATCGACGCCTGTCTGTCCTTGGCGACCAGAGCCACAGCCTCGTCATATTTTTCATCGAACTCTTCTTCCTCTTCCGCATTCTCAGAACCCTCAACGTCGACCGAACCAAAAATATCTTCTTCCGAATTCTCATAATCCGGTTTTTGTTGTTTTTTAGTGAACTCGACAATCCGGTTGATTTCCCGATCGCTGACCATGCACCCGTGAATTCTTTTCAAGTTGGAAGTCCCCGGAGGCAGAAACAGCATGTCGCCTTTTCCCAAAAGTTTATCCGCGCCCATGCAGTCCAGGATGGTGCGTGAATCCACCCGGGAGATGACCTTGTAAGAAATTCGCGCCGGGAAGTTGGCCTTGATAATGCCCGTCAGAACATCCACCGAAGGCCGCTGGGTGGCGACGATCAGATGAATTCCCGCCGCGCGGGCCATCTGCGCGAGACGCGTCAAGCATTCCTCAACGCCTTTGGAGGCCACCATCATCAGGTCGGCCAGCTCGTCGATGAAAACCACGATGTAGGGCAGTCTGGCCGGGGGCTCGGGAATGTCTTCGTCCTGATCCGGGTCGTAATCTCCGTCCTTGATCTCCTGAGCACGCTCTTTTTCCGCTTCCTCGATTTTATTTTCGTATTCCTCTTCAAGAGTTTCGACGTAATCGTTGTAGCCGGTAATGTTTCGGACCCCGGCCTCGGACATCAATTTATAACGGGTTTCCATTTCCGTCACCGCCCATTGCAGGGCCGCCGCCGCTTTCTTGGGGTTGATGACCACAGGCGCGATCAAATGCGGGATGCCGTCGTAAATAGAAAGCTCCAGCATTTTAGGGTCGATCATGATCATTTTCACTTGATCGGGAGAGGCGTTCAGCAGAATACTGCAAATCATCGCGTTCATGCCCACGCTCTTGCCCGACCCGGTCGAACCTGCCATCAGCAAATGCGGTACCGTCGCCAGATCCTGTGCGACGGGTTGGCCTATATTGTCTTTTCCAATCGCCAGCGTTAAGTGGGAGGGAGAGTCCATAAAATTTTCTGACGCCATGATGTCTTTGAAATAAACGGTTTCCTTTTTGGTGTTGGGGATTTCAATGCCGACCACCGGTTTTCCGGGAATCGGCGCCATGATGCGCAGACTGACGGCCCGCATCGCCAAAGCCAGATCGTCCGCCAGCGCGATGATTCTGCTGACCTTGATTCCCGGCGCCGGCTCATATTCAAACAAGGTGATCACCGGCCCTGGAAGCACCTGCACCACCCGACCCTGAACGCCAAAGTCTGCGAGCTTTTGTTCCAGGATGACGCTGTTGGCAAGGATCTCTTCCCGCAACTCTTCAATATCTTCCGGCTCTGGAGGATCGTCCAGCAGAGAAAGCGGCGGAACTTGATACTCGCCTTCCTCCTCATCCGCCAGCAACTCCTCGTCATCGACATAAAATTCGTTTTCATCCTCTTCTTCGTCTTCATCCACTGGCTCGGGTTTTTTCTTTATCGTTTTTTTCAGCGGTTGAATGATGATGGGTTGCGAAGGCGTGACGATGATCGGCTCACTGATCAACTCTTCCTCTTCTTCCATTTCCAGTCGGTCGGCTTCGACCTGTTCCCGCCAGTTGAGATAACTTTCTTTCATTGCCGGTCCGAGACCCAGCGTCCAGCGAATCATGCCGAAGATGACGTTCTTCACATGGTCGATGAGCGCATTGGCCGACAACCGGGTCATCCCCAAAAAAGCAACGAACAAAAAAGTTCCCAGCGTCAACACGGCGCCACCGGGATTCAACCAGCGCGTCAGAAATGCTCCGATCACAGAACCCGTCATTCCCCCGGTCAAGGTCTTTTGACCGAAATAAGGGTCCTCGGTCAACAGAACCGAACCCAGCGCGCATAGACTGACCAGACACAAAACCGCAGAAACAAGCACCCAGGGCCAATGTTCAAATTTTTTCCCGCGGATCAACGCCCACCCCAGAATAAAAGTCAACACGGGAAAGAAAAACGCCCCGCTTCCGAACATCTGCACCAGGGAATCGGAAATATAAGCCCCGACCATGCCTCCCAGATTGATGACTTTATTTTGTCCCGACACCGCGTTGTTGAGGGACGGGTCGTTAGGCGAATACGTGGTCATGGAAAAAAGCGAAAACAACGTGAACGCCAGAATCAGAATTCCGAAAAAATCGCGAATCAAAACTGAAAAGTTTTTTTCATTCATGAGGTGGGAGTTTTTGTCATTTTCAAGTTTATCAAACGGGATGTTACGTCTTGAAGCTCCGTATCCCGCTTCCAGTTCGTGTCGTCCTTATCCGGGTAATCCAGATTGTAATGCAGGCCCCGGCTCTCTTTGCGTAGCCTCGCTCCCTGGATGATCAATTGCGCAGTGATCGCGATATTTCTCAATTCCAGGGTGTCTTTGGTGATTTTAAAATTCCAGTAATATTCATGAATTTCATCGAGCAATAATTTAATGCGCCGTTCGGCCCGTTGCAATCGCTTGTCCGAGCGGACAACGCCCACGTAATTCCACATGAGCCTGCGAATTTCATCCCAATTGTGCGAGACCACAACCGACTCATCACTGTCCACGGCATTGCCGCTGTCCCATTTGGGAATCCGGTTTTGATATTTCTCAAGCGATCCCGAACGGTTGAGCAGAGAAGCGGCTTTGCCCACTCCCCGGTGAGACAACGCAAGGCCCTCCAGTAAAGAATTGGAAGCCAGGCGATTGGCTCCGTGCAGGCCTGAGCAACAAACTTCGCCGCTGGCCAAAAGTCCCGGCAGGTTGGTTTGCCCGTTGATATCGACCACAACGCCACCGCACATGTAATGGGCCGCAGGCACCACCGGGATCGGTTCTTTGGACATATCGAATCCGAAATCAAGACAGGTCTTGAAAATATTCGGAAAGCGTTCGCGGCTCCTGTAACCTTCAATATGCGTCACGTCCAAATAGACGCAATCCTCGCCGCTCTGTTTCATTTCAAAGTCGATGGCGCGGGCGACGATATCTCTTGGAGCCAGACACCCTAAGGGATGATATTTTTCCATGAACGTTTGACCGTTCTTCCGGCGTAAAACGCCGCCTTCGCCACGAACGGTTTCTGAAATGAGAAACGACTTGGCCTGCGGATGAAACAGGCAGGTGGGGTGAAACTGGAAAAACTCCATGTTGGCGATTTTCACTCCCGCACGGTAAGCGATGGCCACCCCGTCTCCCGTCGCTGTGTCCGGGTTCGACGTGTACAGATATACTTTTCCAGCACCTCCGCTGGCTAAAAGCGTGACCTTGGACATAAAGGTTTTGACCTTATTACTCTTGGTATCCAGGGCGTACAATCCCAGCGACTCATCCTTGGAACTTCCCGGAATGACGGACGCGTCCATCTTGGCCAGGGTGATGAGGTCGATGACCATGTGGTGGGGAAAAATTTCTATATTGGATTTTTCATGCACGGCTGCAATCAGGGTGCGTTCGATTTCCCATCCCGTGAGATCGGTGGCGTGGAGGATTCGGCTCTTGGAATGGCCGCCCTCGCGGCTTAAGTGATAGTCTTTTCCGTGGTGCACCCGATCGAATTTCGCGCCCAGACCGATCAACTCCCGGACCCGGGTCGGGCCTTCCTTGCAGATACTGCGAACCACATCTTCCTTGCACAACCCGCGTCCCGCCTGGATGGTATCCTGGGCGTGAAGGTCGCACGAGTCGTCATCGGCCATGACCGAGGCAATGCCCCCCTGGGCGTATTTTGTGGCGGACTCTTCCAACGCATCTTTGGTGATGATGCCGACGGACCCAAACTCGGAAACTTTGAGCGCGAAGGTGAGGCCGGCCACGCCGCTACCGATAACCAGAAAATCCTTGTAAATATTCATCGTCGCATTATATCCACTTACACCTTTAATTTCAACGAGATACTACATATTTACAGCGAAAGCGCGAAGCTTGACCTAATATCAACGCGCTACAAGGTTGAGGGCTGATTAAATTACAATAACTGTGGAATGGTTGAGAAAATGCTACCGGAATGAATCTTGATTGAGGGAGTTGGCACTTGCAAATGCCGAAGAAAATCGTTTTCAGAAACCACCGTTGTTGGTGATGTTGCCATTGGGACCGACGGTCCAGGTCACACCGGGAAGACCCACATGCGTGGCGGTAGAGGTAAAACCAGCCTCTTGACCTAAAAGCCCGGCACCCATGGTGATGGTCACATTATTGGTGGAAACAAATCCATAAAGAGGCCCTTGTATCCCCGCCACGTCATTGGTACAGGGAGTCGTGGAGTTGTTCGCTCCGGTTCCCCAGAGAGCTTTGCACGTAAGATACACATTTTGCAGGTCCGTCGAAGTGACGGCGGCCAACGAACGATTCCGATACTGGGCGAACTGAGGGAAGGCGATCGCCGACAAAATACCGATGATGGCGATGACGATCAGCAACTCGATCAGGGTGAAGCCTTTTTCGTTCTTGAGATTTTTGTGTGTTTGAGTTTTCATGGCCGAGGGTTTTTCTGAAAGATGACTCCTCCATTTCGCCCCACCAAGGGACGAAACCGGACGAGTTGATTGAACCTTAGACGCTGGGGGTCTCAAAAATCCCACCTGGGCTGGGAGCCAACCCCTTAAAATCAAGGGGTTGGCCAGAACCAGTTGATTACGGTTTAGAATCCACCGTCATTCGTGATGGAACCATTGGTAGCCATCGTCCAAGTTATACCGGCAACACCAGCGTGGGTTGCGGTCGCGGCAAAAGTGGCTTCCGCACCATTACCAATGGCGACCACTACGTTCACGGTCGGCGTAAAACCATATAAAGCCTGCGTGATCCCACCTGGAACAACCGCATCATTGGTACAAGGGGTAACAGCCGTGTTGGCTCCGGTTCCCCATACGGCTTTACACGCCAGATACACATTGTGCAGGTCGGATTGAACCTGTGAGGAATTCGCACGAGCCCGATACTGGCTGAACTGAGGAATGGCGACTGCGGCCAGAATACCGATGATGGCGATGACGATCAGCAACTCGATCAGGGTAAAACCCTTTTGGTTCTTATGAGCGTTTAATTTTGACAACATTCTTTCTCTCCTTATTCTAGATTGAACAACCGGTTTATAAAAACAAAGGTGTTTGAAACCTACTGAATTCTGTTTTTCCTTAAATAGGTGCAAACCGGATGCCAATATCGGGAGAAACGTCAAAATCTTCATAACATCCCAATAAATAATGGCTTTTATTTGACACACCCTACAGCCATTGCCCGAAATATAGTCACAAAATCATTAATCGACAAATTACGTCACTCGAGATGATAATAAATTTCAATTCCCCCGGCCTATAAATTGGTATAATTTTCAGTGCATCAGGGGTCCAGACTCTGAACTGGATTGTTTTATCGATGGTTATTTTCATTCAGCAGGTTGCGGGGCTATTTCGGAGGATAAAATCATTTCCCCTCATTAACGAGAAAGAGTAAATTTAAATTTCCCTAAGCCGCATAAAAATGAGACCTTTGCTGTTGCGAGGAGCGCAGTTGGCGACGAAGCCGTAATATTTTTCATTAGCCTTCGTGCCCGGCACGGGTAAATCCAGGGTCTCTGGGTCGCCACGCCGCTTCGCAGCTAGCGATGACGTATACGAGTGGCTCATTATGGTCGATCAGGTGTTCCCATGAAAACCCAACCACGCATGAAAAAGAACGCCCGCAAACGAGTGGGAATTCTTGGCGGGTCCTTCGACCCGGTCCATAGGGGTCATATTGGTCTTGCGACCGGGGCAAGGGAGAAGTTCAAGCTCGACCACATTTTATTCATCCCCGCCTACCTGTCCCCGCACAAGCTCACCAGCGAACCGGCCTCCCCCCGTCACCGACTGGCAATGCTGAAGCTGGCGCTTGGCCCCTATCCCTTTTTTTCGACCTTAGAGATCGAACTTGAGAAAAGGCAAGTGTCCTTCACCATCGACACGCTGTCTGCTTTGACCACCTTAAATCCTGACACGGACTTTTTTCTCATCATAGGAAAAGACGCTTTCCTGAGTATTACAACCTGGAAGTCCGTGCATCGGCTTTTGGGAATGTGTCATGTCATCGTGGCGACACGACCTGGCTATGTGGAAGGAATTGAAGAGTGCCTTGAAAGTATTTGCGCCGGATGCGAAAATTTGTATTCACCGGCGACTCTGGAAGAGGATGTCACAGTGTTTCGTCATCTTGAAAAAAAGACCACGCTCAATTTTTTCGATCTTCCCCCAATGGATATCTCGTCATCCGTCATCCGTGAAAGAATCAACCGTCATCAGGAAATCAAAAAAATGTTGCCAGCCGAAGTCGAAAATTATATGATTGCAAATCAACTTTACCTGGAACAGTCCCACCTTTAAAGGGGTTGCATGAAAGAACCTGTAAACGAACTTCGGCAACTTGTAGTGACCGCCGCCGACGACAAACAAGCCATCGACCTGGTGACGCTCGACTTGCGTGGCCGCTCTGACATGACGGATTACTTTGTCATTTGTAGCGGCAACTCCCGCTCACAAGTGCAGGCCATCGCAGATTCCATTCAGGAAAAAACCTATGGAACCGAACACAAAGTATATGCCATAGAAGGGTATTCAACAGGCAACTGGGTGATTTTGGATCTGGGAGATATTTTTGTCCATGTATTCCATAAGGATGTCAGGACGCATTATGATCTTGAACGGTTGTGGGGCGAAGTCCCCGTCAAAGTAACCGTGGAACCGTGAACACCTTAGAGGAGCGCCTGTATTAATGCCTAGTAAGAAACTTCCTTCGTATTTATCCAAGCTGCAAGAAATCCGCAACGTCTTGCTTGGGGACGTTGAGAAAAATTTCAAAAACAGCCAGACAGAATCCACCGAGCCGGTCGCGGATATCACCGACGACGCCGCTCGAATTTATTCTAACCAACTCATGACGAATCTTGGCGAACAGGATTGGGAAAAGCTAAAGCAGGTCGACGAAGCTCTGGATAAAATCAAGGATGGGAGCTACGGAACCTGCTCCACCTGCGAAGAACCCATTCCCGAAGCCCGATTGGATGTCCTGCCTTTTGCTAAATTTTGCGTGGAGTGTCTGAGCAAAATAGAAAATGAGCCCCAAACTCCAACAAATGACATGCCGGAAAATATTAGCGGGGAAAAGGTTTGATCGCACTCCTGAATCAAAATTTTGCTGAAGACGATTGAAATTAAGGCGGGTTTGCCACCTCCTCATCCGGGCTCATGGCCATTGATTCAGGAAATCCACTAATATGATGAAAAGTAGCTCAAAAATTTCAGCCATTGCGGGGGCCAATCTCCCGATTTGGCATGCTATAATCCGGCTTCCAAAATATCAGAACGGTTTAAACACCACGTTAGCAACCCCTAAAATACGGCTAAAATTACAGTGACTCTGAAACATATTTTACTCTTATTGATTTTCACTCTGCTGTCGGTATACATCGCCTTCCTTAATCCTCATGAAGTTGAAGTGTTCCTGACGCAATCGTTTTCCCTGCGCATGCCCATGGTGATTCTCCTTCTGAGCTTTATCCTGATCGGAGTCCTGGTCACTGCCGTGATGAACTGGACGTTAAAAGTAAAGTCCTCTTTTGGAAACTTGAAAAACCACTTCCAGCAACAACACATTGGGAAAAGACAGCAGTGGTGTCGCGATCAGTATGAGAGAGGTAAAAGCGTTTTTGCCGGCGGCAATCTTGAAAAAGCCAACGTGATTTTCAATAAGATCCTTGAGGAGTTTCCAAACCACGTGGGCGCCCTGAATTACAAAGGCGATATCGCGCGCCAGAAAGGCAATAGCGACCTTGCCTTGGAACTGCACTTGAAAGCCTCGGAAATAGCACCCAGAAGTTTTAAAACCCTCAACCACCTGGCCGAAGATTATTCCAGCACGGGGTCATTAGCTGAGGAAACCGCGACCCTGGAAAAAATCCGCCAAAGCGAGCCCGACTCTCCTTTGATTTTGTCCAGAATAAGGGACTTGCATTTAAAGAATGAAGATTGGCAAAATGCGTCCGTACTGCAAAAACGGATTGTCGCTTTAACCGAAGACCAGAAGCAGAAAAAGAAAGAAGAGGAATTGTTCAGCCAGATAATTTACAAAAATGGTCTGACTTACTGGGAGAAGGGGCAGGTCGATTCGTCCATCTCCGAATTTAAAAAAGCCCTGCGTATCAGTGGAAAATGCATCCCCGCATACATTACTCTGGGCGATGCCTATCTGAAATCGGGAAACAAAAAACATGCTCTCAAGACCTGGGAAGTGGGCCTGACCTACACCCATTCCCCTTTGATCCTTCTGCGCCTGCAAAAGATGTTTCAGGGATCGGACGACTTGAAAAGTCTGCAAAAAATTTATCAGGAAGCGATCAAGTCTTCCACCAACTCAGTGAAAGACACTCTGGTTCTGCTCAATGGGGTTTTCTACATGGACCGGGGAGAAACCAACGAAGCCATTGAATCTCTGGAAACCATTCAACCGGACAAATCGGTATTGCATTCTGTATTGCTGGCAAATGCCTACCAACAAAAACAAGACACCTCCAACACGGAAAAAGCGTCGCAGTCGGCTTTCAGTCGAGCCAGGGAAACTTTGCTGGAAATGGTTTGCACCGAATGCAACGGCTCTTTTAAAGAATGGTCGAGCAACTGCCCTGAGTGCAAAACCTGGAACAGCCTGAAACTCGCCACCCAATGAACAACCTCGCCGCAAGCGGACGGGATATCCCCGACAGAAAGTTTCTTTTAAAATACGTGTTGGCCTCGGGAAATTAAACCCACTGGTGGGATTAAAAAAAGGCTCTGCGCGTCAACTCCGCACGAGCCCTTTTCAATCTGTCCTACAAGACAAACCCACAACCTCTACGCAATTTTTTTTACTATCGGTTGATGAGTTGCAGGTCCAGAATTTTACTGTTTTTCCTGAACACTTTAGCTGAGACAAGCGTTTCTTTTTCCAGTTGAAAAAACATGCCTTGCTCAGGGTAGCGCGCGATTTGCGCGTTCATGGATTTTGGCACTCCGTAATTGGCCACCAGGTCATTGAACTTTGCGCCGATTTTAACTCCCTTCGCAAACGATCCCCTAAAAGTAGGCAGGATTTCAATTTCATCCACCAGGGTCGATTTATTCACCGTATGAACCACCACCCCTTGAGCGAGGTACTCTATGACCACGCTATCCGTCAAAGGTTCCGTGCCGCGATTCACCGTAAATTTATCGGGGATGCCCATTAAAGCGATCACCTGGCTCACCGGCATTCCCACTTTCAAGTTTTCTCCGATGACAAGAGTTGCTTTTTCATCGGCCATAGCCGAGCTGGCCATCAAACAAATCATTATTGCCCCAACAAACGATTTCATCGCTTTCACGAGTTTCTCCTTTAAATAAAAAATTTTCCGAGGACATGACAGCGCCGGACGCCGGAACGACATAACTCATTGAAAGTTTAAGGCTTGCCGACAAATAATATAGTGATATTATAACCGGTACAGGGCCTCAAGATAAAATTTAAATGTAAAAACCATTGCAAAACCCCGCGTTATCGATGTCCTTCCAGCGACCCTGTTTTTCTATTCGGACTCCTTTTCAGTCCTCATCCGGTTCCAGGCCCACGTTCAAATTTCGTCTTCGATCCCGCTTCATCCTGGTTTTATCTTTCTGAAATTTTCGCCACTGGGCCGCATCCTCTTTCTTGGGGAGGGTTGATTCTTCAAATTCATCCTCATCGAAATCAAACCTGGCAGAACTTTTACGTGAAATATTTTGAGTCGTTTTGGGCGATGCTCTTTTTCCCTCCTCAAACTCCTTGTCGGTCAACGCCAGCTCCATCTCTACAAGACTTTTGATCCCCTTGACAGCCCGGCGTTTTGACAACGCTTCTCCGCGGGCTTTTATTTCTTTCGAATTGACCAGACCGGACTTCCACTGTTTAGGAATGCCGTCGAATCCATACAACGCCCCGGCCCAGGCGCCAACCAGTGTTCCCAGACGAGTCGACTCCTTGCCCATGTTGAGCGCAGGGGTCAGGATACTGGCAAAATCCGCTCCCCCTTTTAAAACCAGAGTCAGTGCCAGCGGAATCAAAGTCAGTACATGGCCCTGAGCGGGATTCGTGAATTTATTTTTTCCATACGCAGAAGCGTTTTCCGAGATCCAATCAAACAGAGAATCCCGTTCCTCATCAAAGCGCTCCAATAATCCCTGCACAGTCAAGCGCACCGCCTGAAATATTTTCTCGTCAAACACCTGCGCAATTTCCGGGAATCGTTCTTTAAGAATGTATTCAATACCCTCCGAGGCGGTCACCGCATCTTTTAGAATCTGTCGGGACTTTTCCTGCCCCAGGCCCTCCGTGTCTTCATCGCATTCAAGAGAAATAAAACAGGTCGTGAGATGACCCACAAGCGCCGTCCCGATCACTTCCATCGGGTTCTGGCTCAGCAACAGGCCGGTTTCCAGGCATTGCCGAAGCATTTCGGGGGATTCCTGCTGATGGAACAAAGCAATGGGAATGGCGAGAGGGGGGGTGCTGCAACCCGCAAGATTCTGATCGGCCGGAATCAGTGGTTCCCGTCCTGGAAACGATTCCACCGCCTGATAAAAACCGCCTTCCACATGGCGGAACGACCCATAATAATTTTCCGGACCATTGGCGGCGAGTTCCCGAAACAGCTCTGCAATTCCGGCGACATGAGCCTTTTTGGTTTTGAGAATGACGTCGCAGACCGCCAGAGCGCGTTGGGTTTGCGCGCCGTACAGGCCTTTCATCCGGTAACGTTTGACCCCTTTGCCGATGAATTTGCGCACATCCTTGAAATCGTCCATCGACTTAAAACATTGTTTGACGGTTTCGGGCTTGAGACCCTTCACCGCCATTCCCATGGCGTCGCCAACCGCCATGCCGAACCAGCTTCCCAGAATTTTATCTTGCGAGGGTTTCATACGATGAGAACG
>CAYPQH010000007.1:24013-30614 GCA_964412825.1 uncultured Nitrospinaceae bacterium
TGCCGAACCAGCTTCCCAGAATTTTATCTTGCGAGGGTTTCATACGATGAGAACGTCGTGAATAGCGCTGGACCCAATATTAGCGAGCGTTGGATTTTTGAAGAATTAATAGTTCACCTATGATTGATCACAGGGGCATGAATTTAAAGGAAAGGATATCACAAGCATCAGGTCGAAGTTTCTTCCCCGGGTAACGGGGTCTCCCGTAAAGCGGGCGCTACGCTTATGGTGAACAACTCGGTGGGCTTGTCCTGAAGGGCCAGAACCTGGGTGATGCGTGCGGCCTTTTCACCCAACGCCTGCTCTGCGGTCAAGATGGCCAGCTCTTTGAGGTTATTGGTTTCACTCAAGTGCATCAACACCACCAACTGCAGGCCCTCGTGGTTGGCGTCCGCCAGCAACTCGCCGCAGGCTTCATTGGACAAATGACCGACCGCACTTTTGATCCTTTGCTTGAGCGGCCAGGGATAGGGGCCAACCTCCAGCATGTTGATATCGTGGTTTGCTTCCACCAACAAGGCAGTCGATTTTCTTAATTTTTCGCGGACAAACGGCGTCACTTCTCCGAGATCGGTCGCGTGACCGATTTTTATGTCCCCGTGCCTGATGACAAAAGCCACCGACTCTTCGGCATCGTGGGGCGTGGCATACGGTTCCACCAGCATGTCTCCAATGGAAACCGGCTCCTCGGAACGGATCGGAGCCCAGGACGGAATACGCCCAATTCGGCTTTGAATTTTTCTAAGGGTTCCTTCGGTGGTATACAAGGGAATATTGTGCTTCCGCACCAAAGGCCCAACTCCCTTGAAGTGGTCCGAATGTTCGTGGGTGACAAACACCGCGTCCAAATCTTTCATGTCACGTCCGATACTGGCCAACCGGGCGCTTAATTTTTTTTCACTCAACCCGGCGTCCAGTAAAATGGAATAGTTATCCGTTTCAATATAAGTCGAGTTTCCCGCGCTACCGCTAGCCAACACACTGATTTTCAAATAGCCCGCCTTTCAGGATGGGTCACAATCTAGGGTTTAGGGAAAATTTGTATTTCGTCGGTGAAAAAACGTTTTTCACATTGACTGGGGTCTTTTTTGACAATCGATTTTCTGAAAGCGTCGTCGATGCGCAACCAGCGTTCGGCAAGTTCTTCGGGCACACCGCATTCCCGGAGGGAGTCTTTTAAAATCTCGTTCCTCAAATCGAACATCTCGGCGGTGACGAACATATGCTTGTGCGCGTTTTTTGGCAAAGCGCCGGAATAAATTTTTCCGCCGCCCATGTTCGACACCATGAAATCGGTTTGTTGATTTTCTATGGTTTTCTGATCGATCGTGGAAAAAAATTGTTTCAACCAGGGGTGCTCATAAAGCTTGTCATAAAATACTTTGTGAACGCGTTCCAGAGCCGGTCGGCCGCCCACATTTTCAAAGAGGGTTGTGTCTTCCATTGATTTCAAATCCTAGGTTGTTCAGGGTTTGCTCTTTTTTCCGTGAACGAGGGCCAGAGAGTCCATCAGATATTCGTCGTTGACTTCAACAAATTTCGCGGCCACGTAATAGGGATTGTATTGCGGGGGATTCACGCTGGCCGGCGAGTCACAACGAAGGATTTCAGCTTTGAGTTCATTGTTCCTTAAATCCTCGCTGGCGTTTATTTCCAGAGTGACCAGAGAACCTACGGGCAAAGGTCGACCCAGTTTAAAAGAAATTCCCTGCACGGTCAGATCCACCAACTCGGCGGGCATTCGAATTTCGTTTTCCTGAATCTGAACTTTCAGGGAAATCGCCACTCTGGGGAAAAACCGTTTATCGCTGTTTGATTCATCCATAGCGTAAAAAATTAATCGTCTATTTGGGCTTTTTGGAGTTTGCCGCTGTAATCCACGTAAACCGATTTCCATTCGGTAAACGTTTCCAGAGCGGCGGTCCCCGCCTCGCGGTGGCCGTTGCCGGTTCCTTTGGTGCCGCCAAAGGGGAGCTGAATTTCCGCGCCAATGGTCGAGGAGTTGATGTAGGTGATCCCGGTGTCCAAATGCTCAATGGCCTGAAATGCGCGGTTCACATCCTGAGTGTATAGCGACGATGATAATCCGAAAGCGGAGTCGTTGACGATCTTGATTCCGTGGTCGAGACTTCTACAGGCAATGACGCTCAAGACCGGGCCAAAAATTTCCTCCTGGGCAATGCGCATTTTAGGCGCCACGTCGCCAAATATCGTCGGCTTGAAAAAGAAACCTTTGCTACACCCTCCCGCACGATGCGCTTTACCGCCAAGAAGCAATTTCGCGCCTTCATCGACACCGATCTTGCAATAGCTTTGCACTTTTTCTCTTTGAGCTTCGTTGACCAGAGGGCCGACATCGACCTTTTCGTTCAGGCCATCTCCCAGTTTGAGTTCCTGCGCTCGCTGTACCAGAAGATGGGTGAACTTTTTTAAAACTTTTTTATGCACGATCACCCGGCTACACGCCGTGCATCGTTGCCCCGTGGTGCCGAACGCGCCCCAGATGACACCTTCGACCGCCAGGTGCAAGTCGGCGTCATCCATCACCAGGATGGCGTTTTTGCCGCCCATTTCCAGAGAATATTGTTTCATCCGCCGGGCGCAATGCTGGGCCACCACCCCCCCGGTCTCGGTGGAACCGGTGAACGACACCATGTTCACTTTCGGGTGGTCGAGCAGAGGCGTGCCCACTGCCGTTCCCGATCCCGTGACAAAATTGACCACTCCGGGAGGCAGTCCCGCCTCTTCTAAAATCTTCACAAAATGATAGACCGAAAGCGGTGTGTCGCTCGCGGGTTTGATGACAACGGTATTGCCTGCGACCAGGGCCGGAAATAATTTCCACGACGGAATGGCCAGTGGGAAATTCCAGGGCGTGATGGCGGCGACCACGCCTACCGGCATTCGAACCGACATGCAGAACTTATCGTTCAATTCTGACGGGACCGTCTCTCCTGTCAGCCTGCGGCCTTCACCTGCGGCGAAATACCCCATGTCGATGGCTTCCTGAACATCGCCCCGGGTTTCCTTGATGACTTTGCCCATCTCTCTTGTCATGTCCTGGGCCAGAGTCTCCTTGTGTTTTACCAGACTTTCGGCGACACGGTATAAAAGCTCGCCTCTTTTGGGAGCCGGAGTTCTTTTCCATTCGGGGAGTGCGCTCTTGGCGGCTGAGACCGCGAGACTCACATCTTTGGATGTGGACTGCTGAAACCTGCCAACGACTTCTTTGACGTTGGCGGGATTGATGTTTTTAAAAGTTTCTCCATCGGAGGACGCGATCCATTCTCCGCCGATAAAATTTTTATAACTTTTGACGGCCATGACGGTTTCCTTTATTTTTGATGAGTGACCAGGACCGGTCGTTTGCAAGTTTAAAAAAAATGCTGCCGTGTCATCGGCAATATTGAATGACAAGAAAAACTCTGATTATTCTAAAACGTCACAACGAGTATTACAAGGGCAGAAGGCGGGATGATCTAAAAGAATATTTTATGATGGTAAAAAAAAATTCCCGCTTTCCTCTAAACCCGTATTGGGTTTTGGAAAAGCGGGAACGTTTTTTTTAAGAGATGAACCGTTTATCAGCTGAGCGGCGTGACTGAAAAATTATCGAAGACCACCGACACGCCATTGGTCCAATCACCCAGCAACCCGATTTGACCATTTGCAATGGTCGCATCCTGAATCTCAATACGATAGACACTTTGGAAAGTGCCATCGGTATAATCCCAATTACCAGAATTGGGATCGGCCAGGCCCAACGGATTTCCCGCTTCAAGAGCAAGTGGATCCCAGATTTTGGCGCGCAGAAAATCATCTTCCACCTGAGCCAGCATTTTGTATTGCACATTCGCATTAAAATCAGCCTCAATGGTCGCCAGTTCATTGGTAAAAAAACCGTTCCAATGGATGATTTTCAAACAGGCATTTCTACCCAAACCGCCACCCACTCCTGCGCAGTCCAAACCTGTATTTTTCCTGTAAATCAGAAAGCTATAATTGTTACCGGCATTGACATAGCGCAAATACCCGCCGACAAACCTGCCGTCGTTGATATCACCGTCGGCGGTCAGTTCATATTCCACCTGATACTTCTGCCAGCTACAACCGTTAATCGCGCGGGTAATCGCACCGGAAGGCGTCATTATTAAAGAATCGACCCCCGGATTGACCAGTGGATCGGAATCAAATTCATCAATATCAGCGAGATTATCGAGTTCCACCCAGTTCGGATCCAACCCACCCGTAAATGTATCGGCGAAAGTTCCCGTACCCGATTGGAAGTTGGCCGAACTTGCACTAAAAACGGGGTATTGCTCACCATTGGCCAAAATCAACGAATTGGCTGATACCGTAATACTTGCATTGGGGGCGGCCCAATCATAGGATACCTGGGTGGTCGCTTCTCCCAAAGAATTGGTTGTACTGACCAGCGGGTTCACAGTGGCCCCAGCTGAAGCCACGAAATTTATGTTGGTCCCCGACGGAACCGGGTCGCCAACGGAATCGACCAGTGTGGCCGTAACCGTCGTTGTCGAAATCGGACAATTGACCGAAAGTGGATTGGCCACCACGTCCATTTTTCCCCAGGGAGCCATCACCAGATTGCGCGGCGATTGATTGGCAGTAAACGTTTCCCTGTAAAAAGCGTCGTTATAGGTCGCGCCTCCCCCGAGAGTAGCGACACTTCCGGTCACATAAGTTCCCGTTGGAAAGTTTATATTCCTGGGATTCGCTTCCTTGGTCCGGGCAAGCACCTGAATATCCACTCTGCGGATATCGTTCAGCTGAGCCTCCACGCCTGCAAAATTGTAAGGAGGTATGGGGATTCCGTTTCCATCCACCGCCACACCTACTGGAAGCGGGTTGTCGTTCCTGTCAAAATAACGAATGACCACGTTATCGATGTTTCTTGCCATTAAATGTCGCGTGACTCCCGTTCCCACATTATCGGGAATAACTTTATACATATTATAAGGCGGACCGGTCAAAGTCATGGAGACGGGGAAAGTGGCGGTTTCCGTCCCGGCGACTTCTCCGTCGCCATCCCGATCAAAATAAGGGTTGATGTTAAAAGTTTCACCCGCTCCGGCAGGACCATTACCGGGGGCAAATGTCATCACTTCATTATTTTGAATGATTCCATCGTTGTCCTGATCATAAACAGCGGAAACATAATGATCGGAAGCGGCCAGAAATCGGGTTCCCCGGAAAACGTTATAACCCGCGTTTTGCACGGCTCGGGATATAAATTCGGTCGTCGCACGGCCATTTGTTTGCATTGTGTTCAACTGATTCTGCACTTCAAAGCTATTTCCCTGATGTGTCACCACTCCCGCAAGAATGGCCATCAGAACGAGGGAAACCGCGCTCGCGACTAAAAGTTCAACAAGAGTAAAACCTTGTTCATTGTTATGCATATAAAATTTTTGTGTTTTTGCCTTCATGCGGACCCTCGACTTGAAATGGCTCATTCTAGAAACCCCACTCTTTCTACGCTGAAGATTGAGGGAATAAACGGCGGCCAGAAATCTGGATTTCCAAAGCGGACATCCCAACCCCAGGCCCGGCCGGGAGCAGTGTATCTGTTTCCGCCATAAACCCAGGTACCATCCGCCTGGGAACTGCTCCAGAGATTGATAAAACTGCCCAGGATATTGCAGTTGACGCCGCTCCATCTTTCATGAAACCTGGGGTAGTTTTCCAACCCGCCGCTGTAGGTTCCGCCGCCGGCGGGAGTGGGAACATTTCCGCCAAACAGAGCGGCATTAATGGTGGTTACGCTGGCATTGGTCAACCCTGAATTACATGCCTTTGTTCCAAATGCATTTGAAAGAATATTGACGGCGTCTGAAACAATGGCCACTCCCTGGGTATTCACGGTATTGAAATCCCCCTGTATATAAACAGGATTATCGGTGGCTATTGTCGTTTTAGTCCACACTTGCGGGGCTATGCCGGGAGAGTTGATCAGGCGGATCGCTTCAAATCTCGGGTCATCATTCAGATAGGGAATAGGTCCCGCGCCTGGAGACCGGGAAGTATAAATGAGCATTCCATTCTGGCCCAGGGTGAGTCCCTGGTTGGTCAGGTAATCGATATACCACTGACCCAGAAGGTTGAGGTCGATATCGGTAAAATCGACGAACAGGTCGCCTTGCCGGTCTTCACACAAATCGGTGGAACCTGAATTATCAATAACAGGAGGAAAGGGAAGCGCCCCGCCGGAGGACAGGGTTCCCGCCAGCACCAGTGCGGTCACATTGGTTACAACGGGTCTGGATACAAAGACCTGAACACCGCCATCTGCGGGTCGGCCAACAATCGTGATGCCGTCGATCCCCGGCCTGCCGGGAACTTGCGAGCGGGTCTCATAAAATCCGTTACGCACGAACTGGGTCTGAGACGGAGCCTGGTATTGCTGTTCATTGATTAAAACGTAATCATTAAAAAGCGGCTCCTGAGCCGTCTCATTGCCGTCGGTAATGCCCCCCACCGGTATCACCCGTGTCGGAGTAAAAACCGCAGTTCCCGGATGTCCGATCTTAACGGTGACGTTTGACGGATTATAAGCGGAACCATCATTTTTTCTTCGGGC
>CAYPQH010000008.1:0-15098 GCA_964412825.1 uncultured Nitrospinaceae bacterium
CGAATCCAATTATAGGAGCGTCACGTCAACTTCCAGTCACGCGAATGTCACGATTTGGTTAAATTCTGAGGAATTTTCAGGCGGGAGAAGTCAAAAATTTTCTTTTAAAATGGATGGGTTAGAGGGTTGGCCTCACAAATCTATTTTAGGGTATCTGGCGCTACATCCGCAATAGAGATGAAAAACAAGGGCTCATTGACCGTCAGCTTAAGGAGAGGCAGGTCTTACAAAAAGGAATCCAGCATATTCGAAATGACCGTAAATTGGAAATACAGAATCTAAGGCAGGATCTTGCCCGCTATATTGAAATGAGCGGAAAATCGCAAGAATCCATTCCCGAAAAATTGGATCAGAGGGAAAAACAACAACGAAGAATTCGTGAAAATCATAATGACCAAGGCTACGAGCCGGAGATGTGAACGCTTTTCTCATCTACTCCAACTTATCAGCACATGTGATCTCACCTATATCAATTAATCGCCAAGGTCCTTTTTCCAAATTTCCTCCTTCCTTATTCAAACACATATTGACCCTACAGGGCCACTCCGATACTGATGGAACTAACTGCGCATCTTCGTAGCGGGGAGCTAAAACCATTAAATCGATATCCTGATCTGAGTTATAAACATATGATGGGATAGGTGGCTCTATCTCGACCAAAAGCTTATTGATATCTACCCTCTTATTAACAACACATTTATGCTTCTGGGTATAGGTTCTATGCTCAACTGATTTTATGAAAAAACTATCCATTTCAAAACTCCGGATTAACGCCAGAGACACGATCAATGCGTATCTGGTTTTTTGGATCGGGGATTAACACTTCATCTAAACCGCCCTTATTCCCATTTAAAGGTAATGCTTTTCGGGTTGTAACACCCTTTGTATTCTTTATGGTTCCTTCTAATACAAATCTGCCAGTATTCACATCAGGTAATCCTGCGGCATCACGAAAATTCTCTACCGTTCTTGGGTCTACCCTAGTAAATGAGTTGCCAAGAGGGTTATTGTTTTCACCAAATACCCTAAACACTTTATCTCCCGGCCTCAGAACGCCCTTTCCACCTTTCCCAACAGCCCCAATCTGATTTCCCAGAGGATTCCCTAATTTTTTGAGTCCAGGAAAAAACCTACCAAACTTTAAAGGATTACCAGGATGTAATTCTATTAATCTTAAAAAGGTTCTTATTCTAGGTCCAACCCCACCCCTAAAAGTAATAATATCACGAGCGTCGCTGATAAGACCAGGTGATGATTCTCCTGGAAGATTCTCCTGCTTCCCCATTGGTATAAGATTGGGAAGACCTTGAGAAGAAGAATCATTTTCTAGCCCAATATCATCGTCGGGTTCATTCCCCGTAGGATCGGTGTAGCGCAGGGGATTGTTTAAAACGTAGGAGTAGCGGTTTAACGCTTGCGGATCGAGTGGGTCCGGCACAATTGGGTCGGCGGAAATGAACCTACCTAGAAAAGCATCGTAGTAGCGAGCTTCATAAAAATACAGACCGGTGCTGTCGTCGCGCTCTTTACCGGTGTATTTGAATTTAACGTCTTTAGTTCCGCTGTTGAGAAAAGTGTCGCCGAAGGGATAATAAGCAAGGTCCTGCTCGTTATTGCCGGAGCTGTCTGTGACAACACTGGTCGAGCCCAGGTGATCGGGGTGATAATTAAAAAAGGACGGCAGGAAATCTCAAACTGTTGGTGGGTTCCTTTGTGGCCTTAGTGGCCGGGCGGGAAATGAGAATGGTTTGTTTTTTTAGTCCCGCACCACCCGCTCACCAACTGGCGGCCTAATAATCATCCGCCAGTTCTTCGATATCGGCTTCGATCAGGGGAAGTGTGATGGTATTTTTTACCCAAGAGCCATCGTACCCTTTTTTGGCTTTTCCTTCGATGAGGATGGTGATTTTCTTATCATCGGATTGGTCCGCCAATGCTTCCAGAGCCGGAAGAATGGCTGAAATTTGATCTTTGGTTGCAGAAAATTCCAGCCGGACTGTCTGCCTGCGGTTTTTATTGGCTGTGGATTCAGAACCCTTATTGGAGACAACGGGTTTAACAGAAATTTCTTTGATATTCAGCGCCCGCTGGTAAAGAGGGTCCGACTTGGCGTATTCTCCCATTTCATAATACAGCTCCGCCAGGTTATTGAGCGGGCCTTCCAGATCCGTATGGTTCGGTCCCAGATGTTTCTCATAAATATCCAGACCTCTGACCAACAGGGGTTCGGCTTTCTTGAAGTCTTCCATGCCGCGATACATGAGCGCAAGTTGGGTGATGATTTCTGCCACTTCCAGATGATCGGGGCCAACGGCCGCCTCCTTGATCTTGAGGGCGCGAATCAACAGGGGGCACGACTTGGAAAAATTTTGCGTCTCTGCATAAAACCCGGACAGATGGTTTAGAGCAGACGCCACTTCAGGATGATCGGCGCCGTGTAATTTTTCGGCTATTTGCAGTAACCGTAAATACAAAGGCTCGGTGTTGGACCGGTCGCCCATGACATTTAACAGTTCGGCCAGATTTTTAAGGATCGGCACCACATCCGCGTGGGCAGGACCATGCGTTTTATCGAAAATCCCCATGGCCCGCTGGAAAAAGGGCTTGGCTTTCGCATGATCATTATTGGCCTTGTAAATTTCTCCCAGGTCGCCAAGCGTCGCGCCCACATCCAGGTGATCGGGTCCTAAAGATTTTTCTCTGATTTTCAATGTCCGGTCGTAAAGCGGTTCCGCCATTTTCAAATCGCCCTGGGTGCGATACAAAAATGCCAGTCGGCTCAAAATATCCGCCACTTCGGGATGATCCGGGTTCAAAGCCTGCTCCACGATTTTAAGTGCCCGCTGAAGCAAAGGCTCCGCTTTGGCATATTCTTCTTTGTTGCAGTACAAATCGGCCAGATATTTGAGACACTCCGCAACCGACGGGTGTTCCTGTCCATGCGCTTTTTCGTTGATCTCCAAGGCCTGCAACATCAACTTTTCTACTTTATCGAACTCCCCCATACTGCTGTATAAACCGGCCAGATGGTTCAGGCAGGTGGCAACATCAGGGTGGTCTTTGCCCGCATGCTTCTCTAAAATTTCCAGAGCGCGTTGATAAAATGGCTCGGCCTTGGCAAAATCGCCTTGGTTCTCATACAATTTTCCAAGGTTGGTGAGAGACGGCACGATGTCGGGATGATCTCTGCCCAACTGCTCTTCGGTGATCTTAAAAGACCTTAAGAGTAATGGCTCGACTTTCTTCAATTCGCCGATTTTCCGGTACAATTCTGCCAGGTTATTGAGCGCTTCGGCCACGTCCGCATGATCCGGTCCCATGGCTTTTTCAATGATTTTCAATGCACGACGGTACAGGGGGTCGGCTTTGGAGTATTGCTTCATCGAATTGTACAACCCGGCCAGATTGTTCAGGGATTGCGCGACGTCAAGGTGTTGCGGGCCATAAGCCTTTTCGCGGATTGCCAGTCCCTGTAAATACAATCTTTCAGCCTGAGCGTAATTGCCCATGGCGTTGTAAAGCGCGGCCAGGTTATTGACCGTGGATGCGATATCGGGATGGCCCGCTTCCAATGAGTTTTCCCGTATCTTCAAGGCTCTCATATAGAGGGGTTCCGCCTGGTTATATTTTTGTTCGTTCAGATAGAAATCCCCCAGCCTGGCAAGGATTCGGGCCACGTCTATATGATCGGCTCCCAGCAAAGCTTCCTGAATGCTCAGTGAACGCACCAGAAGCGGCTCGATCCGGGTAAAGTCTCTCAACTTACCGTGCACCTCTGCAAGCACCGTCAGAGTATCGGCAACTTCTGCATGGTCAGGGCCAAAAGCTTTTTCCTTGATTTTCAACACCTGCTGGAATTGGGATTCCGCCTCGGGAAAATTCTCCATTTCAAAATAAAGATCGCCAAGTAAACTCAAGCCCTCGGCCACTTCGGGGTTGTCATGACCCAGTTTTTTCTCGATGATCTTCACGGCCTGCTTGATCAAAGGTTCCGCTTCCTTATACTTTTGCATCGCCTTGTACAATACGCCGAGGTTGGTCAAGGTAGAGGCGACATCGGGATGATCCTCTCCCAGAGCCATTTCTCTCAGTTTCAAAGCACGTTTCAACAAAGGCTCGGCTTTCCCAAAATCTCCACGATCGAAAAAATACAATTCGGCCAGATTATTGAGAGATTCCGCGACATCGGGATGATCAGGGCGCAGGGATTTTTCACGAATCTTCAAGGATTGCAGGAGCAAGGGATAAGCCTTGGCATACATGCCCATGTCTTCATAGAGGATGGCCATGTTATTGAGCGTCGTCGCCACATCGGGATGATCCGGCCCCAATGACTTTTCTCGAATTTTCAGTGAACGGACCAGCAGGGGTTCCGCCTGATCAAAAACTCCCTTATTCCGGTGCAATTCGGCCAGGTCGTTGAGTGCGGTGGCCACGTCTGGATGATCCGGGCCATGGGTCTTTTCTCCCATCTCAATCGCCCGTAGAAGCAAGGGTTCCAGGTTCTCGTAATCGCTGTTTTCTTTATAAGACTGGACCAGATTGTTGAGGGATTGAGCCACTTTTGGATGGTTGGCGCCAAAGGTCTTTTCCAGAATGCTCAGGCTTAACTTTTTACTCAATATGGGATTAAACATGTTTTTTTATTCTCTCTCCAGCATAAAATGTGTTGAATCCAGTGATGGATTTTTTGCCAGCTCATATGGAAAAACAAATTCTCGGTATAGCCTTAATGTTGGTTCAAGGCGGCGACTAACTGCGCTCTGGTATGAACCCCCAGTTTTAAATGAATTCTTTTAAGATGAGTCTTAACCGTATGCGGGCTGATAAATAATTGCTTCGCAATCTCATCCGCATCGATGCCCTGACGGAACAGGTTGCAAGCTTCAATTTCTCTTTTCGTCAACCCGGCCTCCCGCATCAACCCACTCACCCTGGGATGAACTTTCATCAAGGGTTTCACTTGTAACAACCAGAGGTCCCTGTCCTTGCCTCCCCTCAAGGGCGCTAAACTCAATTGGCAATCCTCATCGAACAGGTTATAGATCAGGTCCTTTCCGTTTGCCTCCGTGATCGGGAAAGGCGGTTCCCACCTTGATTTTTCCTTGATCACTATCGATTCCAGTTCAGGGTCCAGTCGTTGGGCACTCTCCTCCCCTATCAGCTCATTCCACGATGGATTGCAGTAGCTGATGGACATATCGCCATCCACAACAGCGACCGCTGTGGGCGAATCGGCGAGGATGTCCACCATCGATTGATGCCTTGACAATTCTTCCGTCAACACGATGGTTTTGATCGCCATCAAAAGATGCGGACTGATCTGCTCCAGAACGCGAACGTCCCGCACTGTCCAGGGTTTGTCCGAGGGCATGTGCCTGTGAATGCCTGCACCCAGATTAATGTCTCGAAGCGCCAAAGTGATCACGCCGGTTTTACAGGTGCTGAAATAGCCGTAACCGTCTCGGACCTCAGGCTCTTCCTTGGAAAAAGGGTCGAGACGACAGGGTTCCGCGTCAAACGGGTCTTCTGCCCCATTGGCTGACCACTCTTTGGGAATTTCTATGTCCCGGGCAATCACAGGATGCGAATGAGTCAACAAGGACCCTGCGTGCGGATCTTTGTCGATGAATTGATTGATAGAAGCCAGGTCTTCATCGGGTATGTTTATAGAGTCTATGAGCTTCGGGCTCAACAGATCCGAGTCCGTCCAGGCATACAACGCGGAGTGCGCGTTCAGAAGCGGTAAAATTTTTGACCTAAAAAGAGCTTTCAAAGTTTGACGCGTCCTGCATCGATGCAGGCGGTTGATGATTTCCTGGACGGCGAGGGAATCTTCTTCGGAAAGAGAAATAATACCTTGATAGTTTGCCATGATTCACCAACCCGCTTTCTCTCAACAGAGCCCGGATAAAAAGTTAACGCACCCTGACATCGGATGCATCCAACCTGCGGACCTTAAGGAACCGTTTATTGACTTGAAATAATTTTATGAAGGCTCGGCAATGAAAAAATGCCGGTTATTCATTGGTTATAAGCAGAATGAGTGCCAAATTTTCACGTTAGCCAGCATTTCTTACAACACCCATTTTTTCAAGCATTCTTACCGTTACTTTCCCCCACGCCTTGCACTTCAACCCTTTGATTTATAAGGGAACTTATGAAAATTTATACTTTTGTAGAAAAATTTAAACACTCTTTCTAAAAAAGATGACAAAAACTGACAAGTAGGCTCCGGCTAACCGTTCGCCGAAAATTTAAAGATAACCCACGCATTATCAACAGGTTTCCCTGTCTAACTTCGCATTATCCAACAACTCAAAAAGACAGCGATTATTAAAATACTCTCATCGGGGTATTGCTCTTTGAGGGGTAAAACGCTTCACTGGGGGTCAAGCAAAACAATAACCTGCCGGCAAAACCATTGGGCAACTTTGAGGAATACTACCGATGATAACGCTTCAACAAAACAAGATTGGATCGATCCACGCGAACAAGAACAACTGTGTCCAGCAGACGCGGGAAGAAAAAATGATGAGCAAGGCCGAACTCGCCAGAACAGCGGGTGTGACGGTACAAACCATTGACAGAATTGAAAAAGGTTGCGACTGCCGGATGGACACCAAAAGGAAAATACTATTGGCCCTGGGCTATAAACTGTCGGATCGGATGAAGTTGTTTTTTGACGCCAATTAAGAGAAAAATACCGGTGGGGGGAATCATCGAAAGTTCCACCCACTTGATATAAACCAACAGGCGGGCTCTCACCTAAGTCCGTTCTTTTCATTGCCACAACACTGACTGTGGAATTGAATATATCCCGAAGAATTCTGCCCGCCACCGTCGAATTCAGACACTCCATTTCCCCCATAAGGCCGGAATTAAAACCAACTTGACCTTTTAGGCTCATTTGGATACTCTTTCATACTCCCGTTTGGAGGCCTGTCACGCTTTTCTGTGATCCTCGCCGCCTTGTGCAAAAACCCCATCTTTGTTAGTTTTGTATAATAATATCAACAAAATATTTATTAAATTCTCATTAATTTTTATATGAGCTTTGAAAAACCGCCTGAAAATCTGATATAATTTCATTTGTCATTTTGGCACATTTCCTGCTCTCTCTCATTATTCCAGTGCAATGTATCACCCGGATTGCAAAAGGCCGAGGGGGAGACCTTGAACCTATTATCTTAACCCCTGAAACCTATTGCTTTTCCATGCAAAGATCGGCAGCTCATAATAGCCGGCAAGCGAACACTATCGAACCTTTTCCAACCCTATTAAAAAAAAGAATGAAGTCATTGCAAAATCGCTATCAACTCAATGAAATTTTGGTCCCGACCCTACTGGTATTGCCTGAATTGGCAGGGTTTCAATTGATCCAGCCAATCCCTGGAATGAATTGGGAGATCGCCTGATCGTGGATACCGCCGTCACTAAAATTCCCCGGTTGACACGCGAGGACGCCCCTTTTGGGCCGAATATGACAGACTATGACCTTTGGAAACTGTTTTTAGTCCCTGAAATCGCGGCCATTGACAAGAGTAAATTTCCTTCAAATCAATCTCTGAAAGATATTCTTAAAAACGACACCCGGATAAGACGTTTCAAGCCAGGCGAGGTCATTGTTCGGGAAGGAGATTATGGAAACTCCGCTTTTTTGGTTCTCAATGGAAAGTTGCGGGTGGTTTTATCTCCCGGACTTCCAGATTATTTATCGGGGCAAAAGCAACCTCCCAAAAAAAGTTTATGGAAGTCTTTGGCTCAACTGATCACTCCCAGAAAGGTTTCTGAAGTTCGCGATATCAATCGCTATTCAAACCCAACGGTTCAGGAAAACGGCACAGACACGGACAATCACTCCGTATTTCTTCAGGATTTTTCTACCGTACTAAATTCCAATAACACGGCTTTGCTGGAAGATGGGACTTTGTTTGGAGAGCTGGCCGCTCTACGCCGAATCCCCCGCTCCGCTACTGTGTTTTCGGAATCGCATGCGGAACTTTTAGAGATACGCTGGCAGGGTTTGCGCGAACTTAGAAGATACGATAAAAACTGGCGCGACTTGATTGAAAAACGTTACAGTGAAAGCGGGCTGGCCAAATTCTTGAAAAAAACCCCTCTGTTTGAGAATTTACAGGATGAAATCCTTCAGGAAATCGCCACTAATGCCGTTTTTAAAACCTATGGGAAGTATGACTGGGCCGACCCCTACCAAAATATTCGTGACAGGGGAAAAGAGGGCGGCAAACAGGAGCCTGTCATCATCCGTCAGGGAGACCACCCAGACGACCTTTTAATCGTACGCGCGGGATTTGCGAGGGTTTCCATGCGCCAGAACGAAGACGACCAAACGATCACCTATCTTGGGGTCGGGCACACCTATGGGGTCGAGGAATTGTTCCACGCCTGGACAGGCGAAAAGAATGTTTCGTTCAAGGTTTCCATCACGGCCCTGGGTTATGTAGACATTATCCAGATTCCCGCGACCTATCTGGAAAAATATATTTTTCCGCAAAAGAAAGCTCAACAGGAGCTTGAAGAACCCAAAAGGGCGCCAGCAAAACCCGATGGGCAATTAGCGAATTTGTTCAATCAATCAACAGCAGACGAAACCCTGCTGGAATGGGCGATAGAAGAACGATTTATTAACGGAACGCAAGCCATGCTGATCAATCTCGACCGTTGTGTCCGTTGCGATGATTGCGTCAACGCTTGCGCCACCGCCCATGACGGGAACCCACGCTTCATCCGCCACGGCAAGACTTTTGAAAACTGGATGGTGGCCAATTCCTGCATGCATTGCATGGACCCTGTGTGCATGATCGGCTGTCCTACAGGCGCCATAACCCGAATCATTGCCGATGGGACCGTAGTCATTAATGATGACACCTGTATTGGTTGCGAAACTTGCGCCAATTCCTGTCCCTACTCAAATATTCAAATGGTAGAAATCAACGACATTAAAGGAAACCCAATTCTCGAATCTGAAACCCACAAGCCTGTTCTGAAAGCGACTAAATGTGATTTATGCGTCGATCACCTGGGTGGGCCCTCCTGTATTCGGGCTTGTTCGCAAGGCGCATTACATCGTGTAGATTTTCATCATGTGCGTCCCCAGGGCATGGTGGATGGATCGGTAATTTAATGGCCAAGACTTTAATGATCTGGGTATCGGCTTTTCTTGTCTTGATTTTTCTCATGCAGTGGACAAATCAGGCCGAGTTAAAACCCGGGTTTCCATCGATTGTCACCGGATGGTTTCTTTTCAGCGTTCTGGTTGGCCTTGCCCTTTTCAATATTCGAAAAAAGTTGTCACTCCTGCCTTTGGCAAATTCCTCCACCTGGTTGAACATTCATTTACCTGTAGGGTTTTTAGCACTAGGAATTTTCTGGTTGCACACGGGATCTTATTGGCCTTTTGGGGTCTATGAAAAATTTCTGGCGGGTTTATTTTATATGACAATATTGACAGGCATCCTCGGTATGGTCATACAAAAATCATTTCCCAAGCGACTGACACAAAGCGGAAACGAATATGTTTTCGAGCGGATTCCCATGGAAATTGTCGAAATTCAAAAAAAGGCCAAGGAAATCCTATTGACCTGCGCTCGCGAAACCAGACGGGATACATTGGCTACCCAGTTCCTCGAACATCTGGATTGGTATTTTCACCGGCCCCGATTTTTTCTAAATCATGTTTTGGGAGGTCAAAAAGGAGAGGTCTGGGTGCGCCAGCAATGCTCAAATATGGAGCTTGCTCTCAACCCCCAGGAAAGATCCTATCTGCAAAAAATATTCGCGCTGGCCAATACCAAAAGAAGCATTGACATTCACTTTGCCCTGCAAACCGTCCTCAAAAGCTGGGTATTGTTTCATCTCCCCCTTGCCGTGGCCCTCATGACCCTGGCCCTATGGCATTTACTAGTGGTCTACGTGTATTTTCTGTGATGGATGAAAATAAATTCGCTCATAATCGCAATCGATATGACCGCCCGGATTTTCCTTATAGATGCGGCCGCGGCGTTCTTTGGCTCAAGCAATGCCATCAGGGTCCCACGCTCAAAGGATTATGCGGAGGAACCACAGAGTGCTCTCCCTATCTAGACGGTGATCAGTGGGTATGCAACCGGCCTACGACCGCGGGAGGCCCATGTGATGAGGGCCCCACCGTTGACGGTAAGTGTTGCAAGCGGCATCCCCCATGCGTTCCCAAGCATAGCCTGAAAACATACCGGCGGCGCCTGGTAATTCTTGCGGTAAGTGTCATCTTCGCGTTGATCTCAGCGTCGTGGGTGGCAGACCAGTTACAGAAAAACTATTATAGTTTTGATGCCGGTCCTATTTCCAGCTCTCACATCAATTTTGTGGCAAAAGACGGATGCCAGGTTTGCCATGAATCCCACAATAAAAGCGGGTTCAGCTGGCTAAAAGCCGCTGTGACCCAAATGAACGTCTCATCGAAGTGCGGGGACTGCCATGTTTTCGGCGGCCCTGAGTTCAAGGCCCATAATGGGGATATAAAAAAACATCCCCGGTTACAGGAAACCCATTGTCTGATTTGTCACCGGGAGCATCGGGGGGAAGAATTCAGCACCCGAACGTTCACCAGCAAAAAATGCAACTTTTGCCACAAGGAACAGTTCAAAAGTTTTTCAACCGGACATCCCGAGTTTCCGCCCAGTTATCCCCACGCAGGAAGGGACAGTATCAAATTCAGCCATGTCACTCATCTGGAAAAATATTTTTTAGACCCTAAACACTCTAAAAAAACTCCCGACGGTTGTATTGGATGCCACAAGCTGGAGAACGAACAAAAAATGGATTCCGGAAAGTTTGAGGTGATTTGCGCCAAGTGCCATGAGTCCCAAATCCTTGCCAAAGATCTGGTTCTCCTCCGCTTGCCAGAACTGGATAAAAACCGCATTGATCGGAAAACGGTCATGAAAGCATGCGGAATCCGACGTGGAAGCAAAGGGGCTGTCAATGAAGATGAAGAGTTTTTAAGCATTTCAACCGACACTCCCTCCTTGACCACAGCGTACCTGTTAAACATTCCGGAAGACGACCCTCAGGGCTACAGCCAAAAACTACAGGACCTCATCGTGTCTCTGGCTCAGGAAAGCACCATGCCCATAGCTAAATTGATTGACGCTCGTTCTCCTATGCCTATCGCAGAAAAAATGCTGGCGGGCCTGAACCCGGAGGTCATCAAACGGGCCGCTTGCGCATGGGGCTTGAACCTTGAATACGATCCTCCCGCAAGTGCCAGTTTTGGTGGCTGGTATGCAGATCTTTTAGAAGTGCGGTATACCCCGGTCAGCCATAAAGACCCGGTTGCCTTGAGTTGGATTAAATTTGCCCTTGACGTTCCCGCCAGTGAAACGGATGATATAAAGAGAGCACGCGCCATCGCCATGCGAAACCAAATGCTTTCTTCAAAAGAGGGGGTTGGAGGATGCATGAAGTGCCACACCATCGATGCTTTTTTATCCAAGGATAAAAAGGAAACTCTCTCCATCCATTGGGGATACAGAGGTTTCAAAAATACCCCTTATTCGCAATACTCCCATAAAAGCCATTTGGACGTTGTGAGAAAAGGAGGCGCATGCCAAACTTGTCATATCTTAAATAAAAATTCAACGCATGGGTCGTCAACCAATAAATCCAGCTCAAACAATATCAGCTTTAATGAACTCGGTTCGAAACCCATCGCCACCAATTTCAATCCAATGACCCGGGAAACCTGCACAAAATGCCACACCCAGGGAAAGGTCCGTCAGGACTGCCAAATGTGTCATTTATATCACCTTGAACCGGGCTATAAAGGAAATTTGCTACTCACTGAAAATCGACCCGAACAACTTCAATGAGATTTATCAGCAAGAAATACCTGGGAATTATTGACCTCAGTCAGGAGTAAAAAGTTTGTTTGACATCGCTATTGGGCTTTCAGCGCTGGTCTTTCTACTGGTTTTGATCCGCTATGTGATCCAGTTGATAGACAATAATTCCCGTCTATTCGCGATCACCCGACACGGATACGAGTTGGAATTGGAATTAACGCGCGCCGAGATCAACAAGGCCATAAATGAGACCAAACAAGTTGCCCAAATTGACCAAACCATGTGGAATGGGTTTCGTCGCTTCCAGATAATTTTCAAAGTGAAGGAAGCCCGGGATATCATATCCTTCTACTTAGCTCCGGTAGACGGCAAACCCCTCCCGCAGTTCCTTCCCGGTCAACATTTGACCTTCCGGCTCAACATTCCCGGACAACCAAAACCCGTGATACGGTGTTATTCATTATCCGACAGCCCCAATCACTCGGATTATTACCGAATCACCATCAAGCGGCAATCGCCCCCTAATAATGCCAAAGAAGTGCCGTCCGGAATCAGTTCCAGTTTTTTCCACGACTCCCTGATCGAGCGGGACTATGTCGATGTAGAAGCTCCCAGCGGACATTACTACCTCGACATGTCCAAAGAAACTCCGGTTGTTCTCATCGGTGGAGGTGTGGGCATCACCCCCTTATTGAGCATGCTGAATACAATCACAGAAAAAAATTCTCAAGGGAAATTGTCGAACCGGGAAACCTGGTTTTTTCTGGGTTGCCATAACAGGTCAGACCACGTGATGAAAGAGCATCTTAAAAGGGTTGCCAAGACGCACAAAAATGTTTTCCTTCACGTTTGTTACAGCAACCCGATAGAAAATGACATCGAGGGCAATGGTTATCATCACAAAGGGCGAGTCACGGTGGAACTTCTTAAAAATATCCTGCCCTCCAAAAATTATGAATTCTATTTTTGCGGCCCGCCAAAAATGATGGGAGACTTTCACGAAGGGTTGGGCGAATGGGGCGTGCCCGAAGACAACCTGCATTTTGAAGCATTCAATTCCGACGCAATCAAAACAATCTCGGGAGCGGAATCGGAGGAAACCGAATCTCCTCTCAAAATCACATTTTCCCAATCACAAAAGACCCTGCCCTGGAATCCCTCTGCGGGTTCTCTGCTCGCTTTCGCGGAAGAAAATGGAATCATACTGAATTCAGGTTGCCGGGCGGGAAACTGTGGGAGCTGTCTCACTCCCATTAAACGGGGGCTCGTCACCTATCTGGTGGAACCGGGTAAAAAACCCGACGCCAGATCGTGCCTGACTTGCATTTCCGTCCCCAAAACGGATCTAACTCTGGACGGGTGATTGTTCCCAGGATTTTAATTTCATCCAGGTCAGTTCGTGCTTGTTGTTAAAAAGATGAAGCACCCGGCTGTTGGGAATGTCCGCGAATTTTTGCGCCACATGATAATCGCCGTCGCTCTGAAACTTGAGAGTGCATATAAAATTATCGCACGCGCCAGACTCCACCCACATCATGACCCAGTCATAAAGTTTTTCGGGATAACAAACGAGGTCGCTGAACAGCCAATCGACTTTTTTCCGAGACTCCGGAATTGCCTCCGGTTTGAGTGAAAACGCGTCGCGCTTTTGAAAATGCACACCCGGCATTTTGGACACTCTCGGGTCCAATGGCGACCGGTCGACACTCAACACTTCCGATCCCAACTTCGCCAAAACCCAGGTCCAGCCTCCTGGGCTCGACCCCACATCAATGCAATACTGACCGACACGGGGATACTCCTGAATGAGAGTCAAGGCTTCCCAGAGCTTAAGATAAGCCCGGCTGGGCGGATTTTTTTTATCCTCCACAAACTGCATTTCTCCATTCTGAAACACACTCGAACAGTCGCTTGCGGCCAGCAGGGTATCGCGGTCCAGAAGAGTCCACGATCCCAGAGGGGATTGCGGCAACGCTGCTGGAAAGCTGAGAGGTTTAAAAGAAATGTGGGGAAGTTGTTCCTGAATCAGTTGCGCCCGCCGATGCAATTGAAACGAATACAGGCTCCAGTTTCTTTGCAGGGCTTTGAGTTTTTTAGCCGCGTCTGAAATCGATTGAATGGGAATCAATACAGGATTGCGCCAGCTATTCTGCGCCCACAAGGGAGGTTTTTCTGGATGACGATCCGTCAGAACCAACCTGCCGTGACAGGACTGAACACCCTCCAGTTCCTTCGCCAGTTGATCCTGAAACCCGTCTGGCGCGAGGAATGCGGATTTTATTTTTGTCTTCATAGGTTTATTATTTCGCTGCGACCCGCATCCAGAGCGGGTCAAATATTAACATTAGACCATCCTGAAGGGATGACCCAGAACCATTGAGCGATAGTTTTAAAGAAATCACAAGTTTCACTTTAATAAGAGAATTTTGGCTAACAACTCTTTTTCGTTCGGTGATGTTACCTTCATTAAAGCATCCGTCTTATTAGTTTGCACGCTATGTCTGAAAAATCATACCTTTCGAACAACTTTTTTAAAGAGGTTTGCATAAATATCGTTTTTTTAGGGATTCTTGTTTGGCACCGGAATTGCTTTTCTCATTGCAGGTAAATGCAAAAGAATTCCAATAAGGAGTTATAGATGACGCTAAAGGGAGAACAACGACCTCCTGTTCCAATTCGGATACTGGGTTGGTTTTTGATTGTAGGGGGGGTAGCTTTCGTAGCAAAAATCCTAATATTCGGAGGGCAGTTCTCAGCAATTCGGAACTTGTGGACTATTATCACTAAAGGGTCTGCTGTTGTGGGAGGATACGGCTTTCTTAAAATGAAAAGATGGGCCGTTTATCTATATTTTTCTTTTTATGCAATCAATACCGCCCTAATGTACACAATTCCTCCAAGCCAGGAAGTCTTTGAGAAATATACAGAGCCATTTGTTATTGCGATGGCTGTAATCATTCCAGGGGGAATCGCTATACTGGTGGCCAAATACTGGCGACGTTTCACCTAATAAAAACAGAAAGCTCTAATAACGCTAAATATGATCGAACTTTCAATGCCCCCGCCTAGTAAGGGGAATATATTGTCTCATGCTTCGACATACCCCTCCGGGGCATGAAGGCATCGGTCAAAAATCACAAGCTCACCATGACATCAAGCAAGTAGTACCATGAAAGAACTTTTCAGCAGTTTGTTATGTCAATTTTTTTCTATTAAAAAGCAACGCGGGGCGTTGGCCGGATCGTTTGGCCA
>CAYPQH010000008.1:15198-29567 GCA_964412825.1 uncultured Nitrospinaceae bacterium
GTCAATTTTTTTCTATTAAAAAGCAACGCGGGGCGTTGGCCGGATCGTTTGGCCAAAGTCACATCCTTTTCACTTTTTTGATCCGGTGAAATTGGCTTTTTTCTTTCATCGGGATTATTTTTTGCGCCCTTATTTTTTTCTTTATCCGTATTCATCACACCCACCCTTTAAGAATCAGCCTCCAGGAATCGGTTCACTTCCCGCAACACTTTTTATACTTTTTGCCGCTCCCGCAGGAGCAAGGGTCATTGCGCCCAACCTTGGCCCCGGAGCGCACAAAAGGTTTTGCCGACCGGCTGGCTTTTGCTGGAGAGGCTATTTTCGGTTGGGACCGTTGCCCGCAATAAACCCATCGTCCCTCTTCCTTTAAGAATATGGCGGTTTCTTTAAGGACTTCTGTTTTCCCGTCTTTCTCAAAAGTCGCAGAATAGGTCACCTCCCCTTCTTCATCCGCCTGGCCGCCCTTATGAGAATGCAAGACCTCCAGTTTTTTCCACTCAACGCCTTCGTTGGCGATTGCCATATCCTGCAAATCTTTTCTTTCATCGGACCGCCGCGTCTGAATAAGATAGTCCCATTCCTCGACAACATGGGCTGTATAACGCGACCGCATGAGATCCTCCGCAGTATCGGCCACCGTCGTCCCCCTTATCAAGATTCCACAACAGTCGGTATAGGGGAAAACCGACCCACAAGGACATTCCTGCATTGCACACTCCAAAAATCGGGTAAAAAAACCGGACGCCGCCTTCCAGTCCGATCAAATACTTTTAACTTTTTCAAACGTTCACTGGTTTATTTTTCCGCACTCGCCCGCGCCGGTTTGACATTCCAGATATCCCGGGCATATTCCGCGATGGTGCGGTCACTGGAAAATTTGCCCGTACGGGCTGAGTTGGTGATTGATTTTCGTGTCCAGAGATCGGTATTTCTAAATTCATCTTCAATCTTTTTTTGCATATTGGAGTAAGATTCAAAATCCGCAAGCACCATGAACCGATCCCCATGGTTGAGAATCGAATCGACAATCGGATGAAACAGGTCCGGGCTTTCAGGGCAGAAAAATCCTTCCTGAATCAAATCGATCGCCTGTTTCAATTCTGCGTTTGCCAGGTAGACATCTTTGGGCCGGTAACTGTTTTGCACGTTGTGCTGAACCTCCTCGGCCGTCAGCCCAAAAATATAGATATTGTCTTCACCCACCTCTTCGAGAATTTCGATATTGGCGCCATCCAATGTACCCAGTGTCAGGGCTCCGTTCAATGCCAGCTTCATATTCCCCGTCCCTGAGGCTTCCATCCCGGCGGTGGAGGTTTGCTGGGAAAGGTTTGCGGCGGGGATGATTTTCTCCGCCAGGGAAACTGAATAATTGGGCAGAAAAACCACACGGAGCCTATCGCCTATCTGCCCATCGGCGTTGATGGTTTTGGCGACGCTGTTTATCAATTTGATGATATTTTTTGCCATCACATACCCGGGCGCGGCTTTACCGGAAAACAGCACCGTGCGGGGTAGATAATGATCCGCCTGCGGATTCTTCTTGATGCGCGTGTAAAGAACGATGGTGTGCAGAACGTTCAACAGTTGTCTTTTGTATTCGTGGATGCGCTTGATGTGAACATCGAACAGCGACTGCGGGTTGATGTGGATGCCCATCGTCTGCTGGATATAATCCGTTAGCAGGTTTTTATTGTGTTGTTTGATTTCGGCCCAGCGCTGACAAAAAGCCGGATCGTCGCGCAAGGGAAGCAGTCGATCCATTTGGGAAAGATCCTTGACCCACCCCTCCCCGATGCTTTCAGTGACCAATTCCGCCAGTCTGGGGTTGCATTCTTTCAACCAGATGCGCTGAGTAATACCGTTGGTTTTGTTTTGAATTTTGTCAGGAAACATTTCATGGAAATCCTTAAACAGGCTTTTTTTCAGAATCTCCGTGTGCAGGGCCGCCACCCCGTTCACCGCATGACTGCCGACCAGAGCCAGATTGTGCATGCGGACGAACTTCATGGGACCTTCTTCAATGAGAGACATTCGGCCAAGTCGCTCCGGGTCGTTTGGGAATCGCTCCGAAACCTGATGCAAAAACCGGTGGTTGATTTCAAAAATGATCTTTAAGTGCCGAGGCAAAACATGGCCCAAAAGGTCCACCGACCATTTTTCCAACGCCTCGGGCAACACCGTGTGGTTGGTATAAGCCATCGTTTTTACGGTGATGTCCCAGGCACGCTCCCAGGACATGCCTTCGACATCAATGAATATCCGCATCATCTCAGGAATGGCCAGGGAAGGATGCGTGTCGTTCAACTGAATGGCGACTTTATCGCTGAACTGGTCGAAATTGGAATGCGCATGCTTGTAACGCGCGATGATATCCTGCAAGGATGCGGAGACGAAGAAATACTCCTGCTTCAATCTCAGTTCGCGGCCCTAGATCGATTTGTCGTTTGGATAAAGCACTTTCGAGATGGTTTCATTTTTCTGCTTTTCACTGACCGCCTGAATGTAATCGCCTTCGTTGAAATGCTGGAAATCAAATTCTTCCGTCGACCGGGCTCCCCAAAGCCTGAGGCTGTTGACCGTCTGGGATTTGTATCCCGGTATGAGAATGTCGTAGGCCATGGCCATGACGTTGTCGTGCGTGTCGACCCAGTCATAGGTTTCTTTGCCGTCTGGATGAGCATGGTGTTTGACACGTCCATAAAACTTGATGGGATGAAGATGCTCCGGCCGGGGAATTTCCCAGGGGTTGCCATGTTTGAGCCAGTTGTCCGCCTCCTCCACTTGATAACCGTCTTTTATATGCTGATGAAAAATTCCAAACTCATAGCGCATCCCGTACCCATTTGCAGGCAAGTCCAATGTCGCCATCGATTCCAGAAAACAAGACGCCAGCCGGCCCAACCCACCATTGCCCAATCCGGCGTCGATTTCTGTTTCCTCCAGTTCTTCGAGATCGAACCCCAGTTCGCGAATGGCCTGACTGAGGGTGTCTTTTAGATCCAGATTGGCCATGTTCTGGGTCAAAACTCGTCCCACGAGATACTCCATGGACAGATAATTGATACGTTTGACGTCATTGTCGTATTGGTTTTTTTTCGTCTCAATCCATTTTTCTATCAGATGGTCACGAACCACCAGGGCCAGGCTTTTAAAAAGATCCAGTTGAGTGGCCCCGGATTGAGTTTTACCCAGCGTGTATTTCCGGTGAGCGTTGAATGAACGTTTCAGGGCTTCAACACTTGTGCCTTTGCTCAAATTATCAATTTTCATTAAATCGGGTTTATTCATGGGCCTCGTAAATGATGGAGGATGGAAAAACGGACCTGCTCAAAGTCTGACACAGGCCGTGATTGGGCGATTTATCCTGAATGTATGTCTCTTTGCTCCTTCCATATAAGTTAATGGAAATTTCTATAAAATTCAGCAAAAAAGTCGTAAAAATCCAAATGAAAAATCCCATCGCAAGCGGATGGGGGGTCTCTGGCTGAGATTTTCATTTAAAATGCATGACAAATGGGGAGTTACTCGCATCATGGATTCAACTGAAATTTATGGCACTGTTTCCAAGTAAAATATTCAGACTCAAGACCTTAAGGAAGAAGCCTCTTCTCGAATCATCGTAAATCAGGTATTTTTTACTTTAGAGCCTGAAGCCTGCGATGCGCGGACCACGCGGTGAGAAGCGTCAGGAATACGGCGGGAGCAATAAAAAGCAAGTCTGCGCGCAGGGCAAGCTCCTGTCTGGCGTACGGTTCCCATAAGACCCAGCAAAAAAACGTGAGCGCAGGCGCCGGAATGCGCAAAAATATCAAGACAAATTTCCAACCACTGTTTAACAGCAACAGACCCAAAAGCGGAATCACCGCTATCCCCAGTGCCCAGGCTTCGAGCCATTCGAATTCTTTGACGCTTTTACCGCCGTTGGCCTTGCCTTGCCGGATCAACAACCGCACTTCTTCCAGTTGAACGCAACTGGGTTTTGCCGAAAGAGGGTCGCGGTCGCAATCGAAATTAAAAATTTTGCGGGCGCGTTTCAGTTTCCCAACCTTTTTAAGGTTGCTCCCCAGGTGAAAACAAGGGCCATAATCGGATTTTTCAGGAGGGCGGAAATTATCCTGGCACAATCGTTCCAGATGAACAAATCCTCTATGATACTCGGTGATATTAAAATACTCCTTGGCCAGGTAAAAACAGACCCTATCGTCTCCCCCCTTACACAAGGCTTCCAACCCGGCGCTGGCCTCGTCCAGCCGGTCCATTTGCCAGGCCAGAGAGAGCAAGGGCGTGCAAGCCTTAAGATGCCCTCGGGCAGGGTGGCTTGCACATGCCGACTGATAAGCTTTAAGAGCGATTTCCAAATTCCCGGATTTTTGTTCCTCCATGCCGATCGCGATGCAATAGATCGTTTTTCCATTAGCACATTCGTTTCGGAAAGAATCGAGGTCGCGAGGTTCCTCAGAATGAACACTCAAAGGAAAAAGTATCGTCAACAAAAACCCCACCACGGGTATCAATGATCCGTATCGATAAAAAAATCTCATACCCTGCTCTGAAAAAATCGAAATTATAGCGATCGTTGATCCATATTATTTGTGGAGCAACGATTCATTTTGTGCTAAATTCCCCAATTGTGGAAACGCTCTGCGTCAGGAAACCCCCAAGGCCTGGAAACATCTTCGCCACTATAAAATTGAATGCCATTAGAAAGCAACCACCATCCATAAAAACTCACTCCTTTCTATAACTTCATGAGTTCACTTTTATTTCGACTTTACGACAAAACAGTATTGAGCAATCCCCGGATCTTTCTTGGAGTGATCGTTCTGACAATGATCGTTTTTGGATTGCAGGTGCAGAACTTCAAACTGGACGCCTCTTCGGATTCGCTTGTTCTTGAGAACGATGAGGACCTGCGCTATTACCGCGACATCAGTAAAATTTATGGTGGCGATGATTTTCTTATCATCACCTACACGCCTGCTAACGGTTTGATGTCTGATAGCTCCCTTGACGGACTGCGGGGCTTGCAAAAAGATCTGAAACAACTGAACCGGGTCAAATCGGTCGTCAGCATTTTAAATGTGCCTCTGCTCAACAGCCCCAAAATTAAAATATCCGACCTGGGCTCTGATCCAAGGACTTTGGAAACCCCCGGCGTCGATAAAAACATGGCGTTGAAAGAGTTTACCGAAAGCCCGATTTATCGAAAGCTCCTCGCCAGCGTCGATGGCACCACCACAGCGGTTCTCGTCATTTTCAAGCGCGATGAAAAATACTACTCTCTGCTCGATAAAAGGACCGAACTCAGGCAAAAGAAACGAAACCCCGGACACCTGACCCCGGAAGAAGAAATAACCCTGCAACAGGTTTCGCAGGAATTCAAACAATATCTTGCCGAGACGCAAATCAGGCAAAGCAGAGAAATCGAGCAAGTCCGGGTCATCCTGAACAAATACCGCGACCGGGCAAAAATATTTCTGGGCGGCGTGTCCATGATCACATCAGACATGATCGATTTCATTAAAAGCGATCTTTCCGTTTTCGGCATCGGCGTTTTGTGCCTGATGATCGTTGTCATGTGGCTCTTTTTTCGCCGCAAGCGCTGGGTGGCTCTGCCGATACTCTGTTGCGCCGTGGCCATTTGGGTGGTGATAGGAACCCTGGGTTGGCTGGACTGGCGAGTGACCGTTATTTCTTCAAACTTTGTTTCCATATTGATCATTATCACCATCTCCCTGACCATCCATCTGACCGTCTGCTACGGAGAATTGTATGCCGACAATCCCGAAATGGATCAGGCCGACCTGATCAGACAGACCATCAAGCTGATATTTCTCCCCTGTTTTTATACTTCCATCACCACCATCGTCGCCTTCACTTCCCTGGTGGTCAGCGGCATTAGGCCCGTGATTGATTTCGGCTGGATCATGACCATTGGCATTTCATTGGGTTTTATTCTGTCGTTTATTATTTTTCCGTCGTTCCTGGGCTTGATGAAACCGCAGGGAGCGGTTTCAAACCACGATGCCACCAAACGCATGACCAACGGCATCGCCCTGTTTGCCCTCACCCATAAAAGCAGGATCTTAGGCTTGACCGCGGTGTTAGTGGTGCTGGGTGCGATCGGAATCTCCCAACTGCGCGTGGACAACCGATTCATCGACTACTTCAAAACCAACACCGAAATTTATCAGGGCATGAGCGTTATCGACACGGAACTTGGAGGCACCACGCCTCTCGATATCATCATTGAAGCGGATCAGGATTTTTTCGATTACTTGAAAGAACTGGAAAACCAGGAGGACGAAGAGGACCTGTTCGATGATCCCTTCGCGGACGCGGAAGACACGGAAGAAGAAAACTACTGGTTTCATCCGGAAAAGCTTTTGGAAGTCGAGAAAATACACGACTATCTGGAAGCCCTGCCGGAGATCGGAAAAGTGCTTTCCATCGCCACGACATTGAAAATGGTTCGGTCCTTGAGCGGCGACAAAGTTCCAGACGATTACGACCTCACTTTATACCGCAAGCTCTTTCCAGAGGAACCCCGAAAGACTTTTCTCAATCCGTACCTATCGGAAGACGCCAATCAGATTCGCATCAACATGCGGATTGAAGAAACCGATCCCAACCTCAGTCGAGGCGAACTGATCCAAAAGATAAATCGGTTTTTAGTGGATGAGATGAAAATCTCCGAAGACAGAATTCATTTCACGGGAATGACGGTGCTGTACAACAACATGCTTCAAAGCCTGTACAAATCACAGATCCTAACTCTGGGAATGGTATTTCTGGCGATCCTTGCGATGTTCATCATCTTGTTTCGGCGTTTTTTTCTGGCTCTTTTGGCAATGGTCCCCAACCTGTTTTCAGCGTTGGCGATCCTGGGCTTAATGGGCTGGTTGAACATTCCGCTGGACATGATGACCATCACCATCGCGGCGATCACCATCGGAATCGCAGTGGACGACACCATTCACTATATTTACAGGTTTCAGCGTGAGTTCAAAGCCAATCCGAACTATGACCAGAATGTCATCCGTTGCCACGGAAGTATCGGGCGCGCCATTTACTACACTTCAATCACCGTGACGGTGGGCTTTTCCATCCTGACCCTGTCCAACTTCATCCCCACCATCTATTTCGGGTTGTTGACCGGCCTCGCAATGATCCTGGCCCTGCTCGGCAACCTGATCCTCCTGCCACTCCTGGTCGTCATGTTCAAACCTTTGGGGCCGGAACAGGCGTGAGTCTGGAAAAACCTCAATCCTCGGCCAGGTCTTCAGACAGTTCGACAATCAGTTGCAGAGTGCCCAGCAGTCGCATCCGTTCTTCCTGTTGTTCTTCTTCATCCGAATTTTCAAGTAGATACTGATAACCGTTTTCTTGCAGGAAAGATTTTCCGGATTGTCCGTCTTCTATCAATCGTTCCATATTGCGGAGACAGAGGATTTCTTTGCGCGCCTGAACAACGATCTCCTCATAACTTTTAGGCTCTTGAATATTCTTAAACGTTTGAATAGAGTCCGGCAATTCCTCTGACATCTCAATTAAAATTGGGTTGGCTTTAGAATTCATATCTATTTATTTTCCTTTAACAAAATAGTGAGAACGGGGTTAGGCGGTCGATGCTTCTGGGTCTGATGTTTCATTTTGATCTTCGAGTCTATCTCTCAACTATTTTTTGACAGTCTTGCCATCTCCGCCTGGAAGAGCTTTCAAGGCTCAAAGTGGGCTCTCAGAGTCAATCCATCGAGCGGCAATTTGCACCCAACCGAGGGATATTTCATCTCCGGTCCAATGGAGGGCCTTAAGAAAACTCCTTTCATTTCTCATTACTCCCCTCTATTGCATGGTTTAGAAATCCGAGCCTCTCTACCCACCGAGCTATGGGAAAAAATGCTGGCGGTATTGCCCAAGGACACGTTCTTTGTCGGACTCAGTTCCATTTACTGGCGGGAGGCATGGAAATACGGATTGCGAGCCTTTCGATATTGCCACCATGACCTGGGACATGCATTAGCGGCAATTAATTTTGCTTGCGCAGGTTTGGGCTGGCAAGCCGTTTTAGTGGATCAACTTTCTTCTGACGATTTAGAGATCATTTTGGGATTGACGAAAAAGAATGCCGATGAGGTGGAAGTACCGGATTGCCTGATAGCCATTTCCCCGCAAGAAATTGCAAGTGAGTGGAATTTTTCGCACCCACCGTTATTGGAGAGCTTTGAAACTTGAACTGGTGCGGGACACCCAATGTCCTCAGTAAAACTCATGTCTCCTGGACTGGAATAAATAACGTTTCTCAAAACACGAAAAAACCATTCACCGAGAATTATCCAGATTCTAATTTGGGAACAGCTTTTTTATCCACGCCTCCTGTTGATGATTCATTCCCGTTAAGAAAAGCAATTCATCAACGCCGAAGCGCCGTCGCTATGGACGGACAAACCGAAATCAAACGTGAAACTTTTTTTCATATTTTATCAACAACAATCCCCGAAATCTGCCCCCTTCCCTTTCAAACGCTTCCATGGGAACAAAATGTCCATTTGGGCTTATTCGTGCATCGAGTCGCAGATCTTCCCAAAGGCCTGTATTTTCTTGTTCGCAACAAAAACCATTTACAGCATTTGAAAGCAACATTCCATTCGCAATTTTTATGGGAAAAACCTGAGGGTTGCCCCGCAGAACTGGATTTGTTTTTACTCGATCGAGGGAACTTTATGAGGACCTCTGCCGCCGTATCCTGCGGACAGGACATAGCAGGCAATGGTTGTTTTAGTTTGGGAATGATCAGCGCTTTTGAAGGGCCTCTCAAAAATCATGGCGCTTGGTTTTATCCACGTCTTTACTGGGAATGCGGGGCCATAGGTCAGGTGCTTTACCTACAGGCGGAAGTCAGTAAAATTCGTAGCACCGGGATCGGATGTTTTTTTGATGATCCAGTCCATCAAATTTTTGGGATTGAAGACATGAGCTACCAAAGTCTTTATCATTTTACCGTTGGTGGCCCCGTGGAAGACACCCGATTGACAACTTCACCCGCTTACTAAAGCCTGCTTCAAGATACAACTCAAAATGATTGTTCTCTTATCTTAAAACGCCTAAAAAGGCTCAATTTAAGAATGCACCATTGCAAAGGCTTTAAGGGGCTTTAAATTTTACGCCACTCAGTAACGACTCGTTGAGCTTCTTTTTGCTGATGGCTGGCGGGATGAACTTCCCTCCGAGCGATATTGTTTCTGTTGCTGGCTGGTTTTGGATGATAAGTTACGAGAAGGCAAACGCCTGGAGGATCTAGTCTTGCCTGTTTTGGGAGATTGTTTCGAATAGGTGATCAGATCGCTTTCATCGACCACCTGGAAATCCTTCACTCCTGAAGGTTGGTCGCCATAATGAGTCGTCCCGTTTTTATCGACCCATTTCAAAATATCTGCTGTTAACGGCGGTGCAAAAACGAACGACCCTATAAGAATGGCCACCCACACCGAAAAAATTCTCATCACCACGACTGCCTCCACAATTATTTTTATATATCTCAATTGTAAAGGCTAATCAGATAGGCCAGAAATTCTATTTCTTAATCTGCGGTATTTCAATGTTTCTTCTTTACAGCATCCAAGCCACCTTCCTACGGGTTTCTCCCCATTACTTATTTCAACCCTGTATCAGGACATTCTGAATGAAGATCGCAAAAATCTCTAATTCCGTTCATCTGGCATAAAAAGTTTTTTGTATTCGCTGATGGCGTAACGGTCGGTCATTCCCGAAACATAGTCGCAGATTTTTCTCTCAAGAGAATTTTCTGAGTTGTGATTGCCTTTAGACTCAGGCAATAGCGCGGGCATTTTTTTATAGGCTTTGAAAATCTTCGTCAGATACATTTCCGCTTTGAACTCCATGCGCATGACTCTTGGGTGGGAGTACATATTCTTGTTCAGAAATTTTTTCAGCTCCAAATTTTTAGCGTCCATTTCAGGAGCAAACCCTGCTATCCGTTGCGGCGCAAAACGAATGTCGTCAGGAATTTTAATATCAAATGTCTGTAAACTTTGCAGCGTCTGCTCTCTGAAATCCGTGATCAGATCATTGATGATTCTTCGAACGATCTGATATTTTTTCAGTTTGAAATCCAGATTCGTGTACATGGCATCCAGTATTTTTTCATTCTCCCGCCACAACGCCACTTCCCGGAGTTTGTCGATTTCCAGAAGACCGGATGTGATCCCGTCATCCAGGTCATGGGCGTTGTAGGCGATCCCATCGGCAAAATCCGCCACCTGGCCCTCCAGAGAAGGATAGCGAAACCCTGGCTTTTGTGAAATAGGATTTTCCGTGTCTTTCTTGTGCTTGCTGATACCTTCCAACACCTCCCAGGTCAAATTGAGGCCTTGAAATTCCGGATATCTTTTTTCCAGAATTTTTACAATTCTGAGGCTCTGTTTATTGTGCTCAAACCCCCCATGATCTTCCATCAACTTATTGAGCACATTTTGCCCGGTGTGGCCAAAAGGAGGGTGCCCAAGATCGTGTGAAAGCGCGATGGCTTCAGCAAGATCTTCATTCAACTGCATGGATTTACAAATGGAGCGGGTGATTTGCGCCACTTCAAGAGAATGCGTTAACCGGGTGCGGTAATAATCCCCTTCATGATAAACAAATACCTGGGTTTTATATTCCAGCCGACGAAAAGCGGACGAATGAATCACCCGGTCGCGATCGCGCTGAAAACGAGTCCGGTAGGGATGCTCTTCCTCCTGATGCTGTCGCCCCGCGCTTTCGCCACTTTGGATGGCGTAGGGGACCAGCGTTTTTTTCTCCATCTGCTCGATGTCCTGACGATCGATCAAATTCTTAATTCCTTAACAGGGTGTTGGTGAATTTGGGCGGGCCACCCAAACCTAGTCTGATTTTAGCAAATTCCATGACCCTGCCGCAAGCAAACGCGAGGCCCGACAGAGGAAAGCTTTATCCTATTTAGATCAAAAGTGAAGATTTGGTTCAGGCAGGAAGCCAGAGAATGAGATGGTAAAAAAATTTAATCCGAGTTTATTTTTTAGCTTGCTTCATTTTTTAACTTGCTTCAATGGCAGAGTGACAGAAAACTTACACCCTTCATTCGGTTGGCTTGTAACCGTTATCTTCCCGCCATGCCGTTTGACAATTTTTTTGCATATCGCCAACCCCATGCCCGTGCCCTCGTATGCACTTCTTCCATGCAACCGTTCAAAGGGTTTAAAAATTCGCCCGACGTATTGTTCATCAAACCCGATCCCATTATCACAAACCATGATCTCACAAACATCGGTACCAGTCATATTGCCTTGAATTGAAACTACGGGGGGAATATTTTTTTTATGGAATTTTAAAGCGTTGCTGATCAGATTCTGAAACAATTGCCGCATCTGAACTTCGTCTGCCTCAACCGTGGGAAGATCTTCAATAATAATCTTGGCTTGAGTCCGATTGAGCCGACTTTCCAAATCTGATAAAACTTCATGAATGATTTTTTCCAGATTCGTCGCAACAAAAGGTTTGGCTTTACTGCCGACTCTGGAAAATAGCAGGAGTTCGTTGATCAATGTTTGCATCCTGGCCGCGGCGTCGCTCATCCGTTCGAGATAACCGAGAGCCTTATCGTTCATTTCTTTGGAAAGTTGCGCCTTCAACCGATCTCCAAACATGATTACTTTTCTGAGTGGTTCCTGCAAGTCATGTGAGGCAATGGAAGCGAAATCCTGAAGATCCTGATTACTGCGCTTGAGTTCCTCCTCAATCACTATCCCCTCTTCCATTTTATCTTTCAGCTCCCTGGCTTGATTCTCAAGAATCAGAGTCCGCTTTTGGACGGTTTCTTCGAGGTTTTTGTTTTGATCACGCACAAATTTGTAGAGGGAACCGTTTTCAACCGCATAGGCCGTATTGGAAAGAATGATGGAAATTAAATTGAGTTGTTCGATTGGAATTTTTTGTATATTTTCTTTAAATCGACCCACAAACATACCCACAACCCGCGTTTTAGTCGCCACCGTGTGCAAGATGATTTCGTTGCCCAGACTTGGGTTTTTCACAACCAGGGGGCGGTTTTGCCGCAATGCCCAGGCAAAATTTCCTTTTTCGATCTGGTAACGAGTTTCTTTTTCTATCAGGTCCCTGTCCGACTCAGGGAAACAATCCTCCAGTAAAAACTGGTTGTCCGAGTCATCAGCCAGATAAAAAGCCAGGGTTTGAAAATCCAGGAGTTGTTTCAGAAACTTTCGGGCGGTTACAAAAAGAAAGTTGGGATCTCGGTACAACTTGAAATCTTTATGCAGGTCTCCCAAAGAAGCCAATCTCTGAAGCGCAATGAAATACCAGCTATTCGTTCTTTCAAGGTATTCTATTCGAGATTTTAGTTTTTCTTCGGAATCTTTATCCATGTCAATATTCCCTATAATTCTCAATCCGGGAAAAAAATTTCCATCGTTTCATTATATTGATTCTCGATTTGCTCCCATAACATTGGCAGGGAACTGACATCCATTCCAATCTTATCCCAGCTCTTGGGCAACAAAGGAGGGATCAGCGGATCTCCACTGAAGCCCAACTCCATGCTCTTGGCGAAAATATCGGCGAGATTCAAAATAGCCGTTTCCAATGGATATTGGGTGTCATTCAGAGGATCGTGATGATTTTTCACAACATCCCCCAAGGTCGAAGGAAGTTTCCAGGAAGTCAATAGCGCGGCGCCTATAGCGCCATGGTCGAACCCCAGAATTTCCTGCTCCACTTCAAAAGCAAGTTTTTTTTCGAGTTGGCATCGTTCCATGATTTCCTGCGCTTTTTCCGGATGATTCTCCAAAATAATCAACCGACCCACATCGTGTAACATTCCTGTCAGGTAATAACGCTCAGGATTTTCCGCACGACAATTTACGGCAATGCCCCAGGCGGAAACGCCGCAGGCCACGCTATGTCGCCAGAACGATTTCATATCGACATGATCTTCAGGAATGCCTTTAAAGGCGGTCAAAACCATCGTGGCCAACGCCAGATCGCGTAATTGCTGGGTTCCCACAATGGAAATCGAATGGGATATGGTGTCGATCTCCGATGGAAAATTATAAAAGGAACTGTTGACGATTTTTAACAATCGAACCGAGAGCGAAACATCGTTGCTGATAATTTCAGAGACATCGCCAAAGGAACTCTCCGGGTCATTGATGACATCGTTGATTTTGAAATAGATTTCAGGAAGAGCAGACAATCGAACGGACCCTTTGATGAAGTCCTCAGGGCTATTTGACATTGACATGACCCGTTCCCTGCATTTTTTTCAAACGGTTGAGGCAGGACAAACGCATGAATTCGATAATGGCGGGATGATCTTGATTGGACAAACAAAACAAGTTTTCAATCTCTTTTGTTACCTTGGCCAGTTTTTGGGGATCAATTTTTACGGCTTTCGGAGTGGAATCGAACTCAGTGTCCTCTCCTTGAATGTCAGCTTCCGTAATTCCCCAGGCCTTGAGATTTAAAATGTGCTTCTCCGTGAGAACGGTCCCTTCAGGAAGTAATATTCTACCGGAATGATTTTTAACCTCCTGAGCCAAAATCATCCCTGGTTTTAAATCTTGTGTATGGAAAATTGGCATTTTTCCCTCAATCATCTTGAAAGCTAAAAACGAAGCAAGTCCGTGCAGCTAGGATGCTGAAAGCATTATCAACCAAAAATCCTTTAAAATCAATGCACATTAGCACTCAGACGAGTGACGGGGCGTCGTGATTTCTACACGTTTCAATATTGTTTTTGGAGCTTCAACCCAAGTTGGGTTTTAGGAGGCAAATATAAGGAAGATCAACGGAGGGAAAATTCCCGTCAAAAAAATGGGAAGAGCTAAACGAAACCGCCCGATCTCAGGAAGTCAGTTCTTTAATCAACCGGTCCCAGTCGGTCATGGAAATTTCTTTCTTGGTGATAGGGCCCATTTCCTGAAACTTCGGATTTCCAGGCCCTTCCAAAGTTTCGAAATCCTCCAGGTCCATATCCAATTCAAGGTTATCGTAATCGGGAAGTTGTTCGAACACCTCCTGACCTTCATCAACGTCGCTCAACTCTTTTGGATTCCCCTGCGACTGACGTAACACCTCAAAAATCTGATCAAAATTTTTGGTGATGGACACCCCCATATCGCTAAACTCTTTTTTCACCGAGGCAAAATACTCTGAGCTAAGATGATAATGGAGAAAACGGTATGCGCTGATTCTGTTGGCCTGTAAAAAATCTTCGGAAGCCAGGCGGGAACGGCCATCATTCAAATAAATTTTTCCACGGTACACGCAAGCAAGAAAATGGCGTGGTTGCATACTCAAAACCATATTCAGATTGA